>NZ_JBIURH010000010.1:0-236385 GCF_044740765.1 Kitasatospora sp. NPDC088346 | reverse complement strand
GGGTACGGGTACACCCGGGACTATCCGGTGGAGCGGATGATGCGGGACGCGAAGATCACGCAGATCTACGAGGGCACCAACCAGGTGCAGCGCATTGTGATGGCGCGCAACCTGCCGTAACGCCTTGCGCACGGCCCCCGGCCCCCGCACCGACCCCCCGGTGCGGGGGCTTCGTGCTGCGCAGGTGCTAGCGGGGCGGCTGGTGCGCCCGGTGTGCGGCGACCCGGACGCGGGTCGCGCAGCGCGGGGTGCAGTAGCGCTGCGGCGAACGGCGGCCGGTGTCGATGAAGTAGCGGCCGCAGCCGGGGGCGGCGCACTGCCCCCAGGCGCACCGGCCGCGTTCGCCGAGCCAGAGTCCGAGGGCCAGCGCGGCGGTGGACAGCAGCCAGTCGGCGGGGGCGGCGTCCGGGCGCGCCCGGGTGTGCAGGGACCAGGGGCGCCCGGGCATCCGCACCAGGCGGGGCCGGGCCGGGTAGTGATCGAGCAGCGTGTTGATCGCCTCGGCCGCGCGGTCCTCGTCCTGCGTCGCGAGGATGCCGATCAGCCGGGCGGTGGCCTCGCACAGTTGCCGGGCGTCGGAGTCGGTGAGCGCGAAGGGCGGCCCGCCGTGGCGTTCCACCAGCTCCTGGAGGTCGGCCGGGCCCACCCGGGTGCCGTCCTGGACGGCGTTGGCGAGTTCGGCGATGAAGTGGAGGCCGCGGGGGTTGGCCCCGCTCAGGTCCTCGGGCATGGCGTGATTGTCTCCGACCGGGTTCGTCCTGTGGGCGGTACCCCCACATGGTAACGTCAAAATCTGTGGATGGGCGTTACGGCGTCGGGTCGTCGACGCCGCCCGCGAGCTCCCCTGGAGAGCCATGCCCTTCCCCCCGACGACCACCGTGCTCATCGCGGGCGGCGGCCCGGTCGGCCTGACCCTGTCGATCCTGCTGTCCCGGTACGGCGTGGACCACCTGCTGGTCGAGGCCCGTCCGGACACCGCCCGCCACCCCAAGGCCCGCGGGGTGTCGGCCCGGTCGATGGAGATCCTGCGCCGCTGCGGGCTGGAGGACGAGATCCGTGGCGCCGGACTGCCGGCCTCCCAGGTGAGGTTCTACCGGGGCCGGGACCTGGTCGACCCGGACTTCGTCCGCAGCGGCGTCGCCCACGACCCGGCCGGCGCCGAGGAGCACACCCCCTCGCCGGGGCTGATCTGCTCCCAGGACGTCCTGGAGCCGATCCTGCTGCGGCGCGCCCGCGAGTCGGCGGCCGCACGGATCCGGTTCGGCACCCGTCTGCTGACCGGCGCGGCGGACGGGGGCGGGGTGTCCGCGGTGCTGGAGGACCTCGCCGGCGGCGGCCGGCACGAGGTGCGCGCCCAGTGGCTCGTCGGCTGCGACGGCGCGGGCAGCACGGTCCGCACCGGCGCGGGCATCGGGATGGACGGCCCCACCGGTCTCGGCCACTTCCTCAGCGTCCGCTTCGAGGCGCCGCTCGGCGCGGTGGTGGCCGACCGGGCGAGTGCCTCGTACTTCCTCACCCCGCCCGGACGGGGCGGCTTCATGGCCGTGGACAACGACCGCCACTGGATCTACCAGTACCCCTTCGACCCCGACCGCCCGCCCGGCGGTGCGGACCTCACCGACCGGCGGCAACTGGCGGACCTGGTCCGGGCCGCGGCGGGCCTCCCCGACCTGGAGGTGACCGTACGCGACACCGCGTTCTGGCGCATGGACGCCCGGCTGGCCTCCGCCTACCGCCGCGGACGTGTCCTGCTGGCCGGCGACGCCGCCCACGTCGTCCCGCCGACCGGCGGCCACGGCATGAACACCGGTATCGGCGACGCCGACAACCTCGCCTGGAAGCTGGCGGCCGTGACCGACGGCCGCGCCACCACCGACCTGCTGGACAGCTACCAGGCCGAGCGCCGCCCGGTGGCCCGTCAGGTCATCGACCTGTCCGCCGACAACGCCCGGGCCCGGGCCGGCTACCGCATCGACGACGAACTCCTGCTCACCGCCGCCTACCGCTCCGCCGCGATCGTTGCCGCCCCCGGCGCTCCCGTCCGCCCGCCGGTCGACGCCTCCGGCTACCACCCGAGCGGCGAACCCGGCTGCCGCGCCCCGCACTCCCGGCTCACCGGCCCGCCCGGGAGCTCCTCCACCCTCGACCTCGTCGGGACGGGGTTCACCCTGATCACGGCCGACGGCACCCCCGCCTGGCAGCACCGGGCCGACGCCGCCGCGGCGGCCGGCCTCCCGGTCACCGTCCACACCCTCGGCGCTGGCCGGCTGCGCGAGGAACACCCCGGCGCCTTCGGGCGGTTGTGCGGCGTGCCCGCCTCGGGCGCGGTCCTGGTCCGCCCCGACGGGCACGTCGCGTGGCGGGCCGCCGCCCCGCCCGCCGGCCCGGAACTCGCCCGCGTGCTGCGCTCCGTCCTCACCGGCGCCGCCCACCCCGCACGGCCGTAAACCGGTTGCCGGGCGGGCGCGGGGCTGGCAGCGTGCCGATCTCGACGACTCGGGCGGGGCGGGGCGGGACAGGGCATGGCGATCCACTTCTACGGCGCGGACGACGTGCCCTACGGCTGCTTCTCGAACTTCTCGCCGCACGGGCTGGAGCTCGACGGCCGTTGGTGGCCGACCTCCGAGCACTACTTCCAGGCCCAGAAGTTCGCCGGCACCCGGCACGCCGAACAGATCCGGCTGGCCCGGACGGCCCTGCGCGCCGCGGAGCTCGGCCGCGACCGCGGCAGGCCGCTGCGGCGGGACTGGGAACGGGTCAAGGACGACGTGATGCGCCGCGCGGTGGCGGCGAAGTTCCGTACGCACGAGGACATCCGGTGCATCCTGCTGGCCACCGGGGACGAGGAACTGGTGGAGGACACCGGGACCGATCACTACTGGGGCCGCGGCCGGACGGGGACGGGCCGGAACATGCTCGGGCGGATCCTGATGCGCACCCGGACCGGGCTCCGGGCCGGCGAGCGTTAGGACAGGGCTCGGCAGCGGCCCCGGGCGGGTCAACTGCCGTGCAGCAGCTCCTCGTCGAACCAGACGTCCTCGTACCCCGGGCCGATCAGGAAGCGCCAGCCGGGCGGCAGCGCGAGGTAGGGCCGGACCGCGGGGCAGACCGTCACGAGGTGGGCGACCGGGGTCGGGACGAAGAGGTCGGGATCGTCGGAGAGCTCCTCGGAGGACCAGACGAACCAGCCGCAGGCGCCGTCCTCGGCGGGCTGCCGAAGGCCGTTGATCGGGAAGACGACACTGGAGAACGTCCCGGCCAGGCCGAGGATCTCGGTGCCGGCGACGGGTGCCGGTTCGGCGCCGAAGCGGGAGCAGACCGCGTCGTGGTCGTGAAGCATGGCGGATCCAGACAGTTCGCGTCCCACCCCGCACCCCGCATCCTACCGCCGCCGGGCCCGGACAGGTTTGGACTCGCGCCGGTCATGCCAGGAATGGAGAATGACCAGTTCCGAATCCGCCCCCTTCCTCCGGCTCTCCGACGAGGTGCGCGACGCGCTGGAGCGTCGGGCCCCGGTGGTCGCCCTGGAGTCGACGATCATCGCGCACGGTCTGCCCCGGCCGCGCAACCTCCAGGTGGCGGGGGAGTTGGAGGGGCTGGTCCGGGAGGCCGGCGCGGTGCCGGCCACCATCGCGGTGCTGGACGGCGTGCCGCGGATCGGCCTCGGCAAGGCCGAGCTGGAGCGGGTCGCCGGCGACACCTCGCTGCGCAAGCTCGGCTTCCGGGACCTCGCGCCGGCCGTGGCGGCGGGCGCGAGCGGCGCGACCACCGTCTCGGGGACGGCGTTCCTGGCGGCCCGGGCCGGCATCCGGATCTTCGCCACCGGCGGCCTCGGCGGGGTGCACCGGGGCTGGACGCAGACCCACGACGAGTCCAACGACCTGGCCCTGCTGGCCCGGACCAGGATCACCGTGGTCTGCGCCGGGGTGAAGTCGATCCTGGACGTGCCCGCCACGCTGGAGCGGCTGGAGACCCTGGGGGTGGCGGTGCTCGGCCACCGCACGACCCGCTTCCCCGGCTTCTACCTGGCGAGTTCGGGATGCCCGGTGGACTGGACGGTGCAGGAGCCGGCCGAGGTCGCCGCCGCGATGCGGGCCCAGGACGCCCTGGGCGGGCCGGAGTCGGCGCTGATCGTGGCCAACCCCGTCGCCGAGTCCGAGCAGTTGGACCCGGACCTGCACGACCGGGTGCTCGCCGAGGCGCTCGCCGCGGCCGACCGCGAGGGCGTCACCGGGCAGGCCACCACGCCGTTCCTGCTCGCCCACCTCACCGAGCACACCGGGGGCGCCTCGCTGGAGGCCAACCTGGCCGCCGTCCGGGGCAACGTGCGCCTCGCCGCCCGGATCGCCGGTGCGTGGGCCGACGGCGAGCGGGCGGCCCGCGGGTGACGCCCCGGCCCGGCGCGCTGCTGGTGGTCGGTGACGTGGTCACCGACGTGCTCGCGCTGCACGAGGGACCGCTCGCCGCGCACACCGACACCGCCGCCCGGATCGCGGTCCGGCCCGGCGGCGCGGGCGCCAACGTCGCGGCCTGGGCCGCGCACCGGGGCGCACCGGCCCGCCTGCTGGCCCGGGTCGGCGCCGACTCCGCCGACTGGCACCGGGCGCAGCTGCGGGCGGCCGGGGTCGACCCCCGTCTGGTGGTCGACGGGCGGGCGCCGACGGCGGTGGTGATCTGCCTGGTGGACGGCCGGGCCGAACGCACCCTGGTCACCGACGGCGGCGCCTCCGTCCGGCTCGGCCCCGGGGACTGGGATCCCGAACTGCTCGCCGACGCGGGCCGGGTGCACCTCTCCGGCTACCTGTTCTTCTCCGAGCCAGGCCGCCGGCTCGCCGCACTGGTCGCGGCGGGCGCGGCCGTCGCCGGTACGCCGGTGAGCGTCGACCCGGCCTCCACGGGCTTCCTCGAACGGCTGGGGGTGGCGGCGTTCCGGTCGGCGGTGGCCGGGGCGGCCCTGCTGCTGCCGAACGAGGCCGAGGCCCGGCTGCTCACGGGCCGGGACGACCCGGCCGCCGCCGCCGAGGAGTTGAGCGCCGCGCACGGGACGGCGGTGGTCAAGCTCGGCGGCCGCGGGGCACTGGTGGCGCAGGACGGGAAGCTGCTCGCCCGCGTCCCGGCCGTGCCCGCGGAGGCGGTGGACAGCACGGGTGCCGGCGACGCCTTCACCGGCGGTTTCCTGGCCGCGGCGCTGGCCGGGGCCGACCCGGTGGCGGCGGCGCTGGCGGGCTGCGCGGCCGGCGCCGAGGCCGTCCGCTCGGTGGGGGCCCGCCCGCCGTCGGCCGGGGCCGCCTGAGCGGGGCCCGCGCGTCCCGTCGCAGCCCGTCCCCCCGGCGCCGTCCGCGGCGGTTACCCTGGACGCGTCAGACGAACCAATTGGGCCAGGGGTGGCTGAACTTGTCGGAGCATCAGGACTGGTCACAGGGGCTGGGCGGGATCGTCGAGGAGATGGCGTCGCACCAGCCGCCGGAGATCGACACCTCGCTGCCGCACTCGGCGCGGATGTACGACTACTGGCTCGGCGGGAAGACCAACTTCCCACCCGACCGCGCGCTGGGCGAGGCCTTCGAGCAGGCGATCCCGAGCATCCGCACGATGGCCCGGGAGAACCGCGACTTCCTCGGCCGGGCCGTCCGCCACATGGTGCGGGAGGCCGGCATCCGGCAGTTCCTGGACATCGGCACCGGCATCCCCACCGAGGGCAACACCCACGAGGTCGCCCAGACCGAGGCGGTGGACTGCCGGGTGGTGTACGTCGACAACGACCCCATCGTGCTGGCCCACGCCCGCGCCCTGATGGTCAGCGCGGACCGCGGCAGCACCGCCTACATCCACGCCGACCTCCGGGAGCCGGAGCGGATCCTGTCCCACCCGGCGCTCACCGGCACCCTGGACGTCACCCGGCCGGTCGGCCTGATGCTGGTCGCGATCCTGATGCTGCTGGAGGACGAGGACGACCCGTGGGGCAAGGTCCGCGCGTTGCTGGACGCGCTCCCGGCGGGCAGCCACGTCGCGATCACGCACCCCAGCGCCGACTTCAACGCCGAGGCGATGGGGCAGGTCGTCGCCGCGGCGGAGCAGGGGCGGTTGACCCTCGTCCCGCGCACCCGCGAGCAGGTGGCGGAGTTCTTCGGCGACTGGGAGCTGATCGAGCCCGGTGTGGCGCCGGTGATGGCCTGGCGCCCGGACGGCGAGCCGCCGGTCGACCCGCAGGCCGCGTACTACTGGGCCGGGATCGCCCGCAAGCGGTCCTGACACCCCTCGTGGGGGCCGCACCGCAGGGCCGGGACCAGGCCCGGTCCGGCCGATCCTGCCGGGCCCGCCGAGATCGACCGGACGGGGACTAGGCTCGGCAGCTGTGGACGACGAATGGCAGCCGGACCGCTCCGCCCTGTCCGGCGCGGAGTTCGAGCGGGGTACCGACGGCCCCAAGGTGATCGTCGTCGGCGTGGACGGTTCCGCGGCCTCGGGCCGGGCGGGCGCCTACGCGGCGGGGCTGGCGCGCCGCCAGAACGCGCTGCTGGTGGTGGTCTACGTGCAGCCGGTGCTCGGCGGCGCGGTGGCGATGGGCGCCTCGGTCGCCGGGCTCACCGAGCAGGTGGCCGAGGAGGTGGTCGCCGAGATCAGGGCCTGGGCGGACAAGGTCCGGGACGTGTTCCAGGTGCGCTGGCGGTTCGTCACCTTCCAGGGGGACCCGTACAGCGGCCTGGTCGAGACGGCGGACCGGCTGAAGGCGGACGCGGTGGTGGTCGGCGCCTCCGAGCAGGCCGGCCACCGGATCCTCGGCTCGGTCGCCGTCCGGCTGGTGAAGGCCGGGCGCTGGCCGGTCACCGTCGTGCCCTGAGGACCGAGGACCTCCGTTTCCGTGGGAGGCCTGCCCGCCTGCCCGATCGGCCGCATTCCGCTGCGATAGCTCTCACTGAGAGCTAAAATTGTCGCCATGGCGACCAAGGGACTTGCCGACGACCTGGCCGAGGTGCTGGTCGGCATCCAGCGACTGCTGCGCCGCCGGCTCCGCAGCGGGCTGACCGCCCCACGGCTGCGCGGCGCGCAGGTGGAACTGCTGCGCCTGGTCGCCGCCCGGCCCGGGATCAGGGTCTCGGTCGCGGCCAAGGAGCTCTTCCTGGCCGGCAACTCGGTCTCCACCCTGGTCAACCAGCTCGTCGGGGCCGGTCTGCTGCGCCGCGACCCCGACCCGGCGGACGGCCGGGCGGCCCTGCTCCACCCCACCCCCGAGGCGGCCGCCCGGCTGGCCGCCTGGGACGCCCGCCGCAGCGCGCTCGTCCGCGAACAGGTCGCCCGGCTCCCCGAGCCGGACCGGGCGGCACTGACCGCCGCACTTCCGGCCCTGCGGCGCCTGGCCGAGGGCCTCCACGAGGAAGGGGAAGGCCCATGACCGCGCCACCGACCGCGCCGTCGACCGGACCGCCGGAGGGCGCCGCGGTGCCGGCCGTCCGCTGTACCGGACTGCGCTACGCCTTCGGCGCCGCCCGGGCGGTCGACGGACTCGACCTGGAGGTCCGGGCCGGCGAGGTGTTCGGCCTGCTGGGCCCGAACGGCGCGGGCAAGACCACCGCGATCCGGGCCGTCACCACCCTGCTGCGGATCCCGCCGGGCATGGTCGAGGTCTTCGGGCACGACAGCGCCCGCGAGCGGATGGCCGTGCGGCGGCTGCTGGGGTACGTGCCGCAGCAGCTCTCCGCCGACGGCAGCCTGACCGGCCGGGAGAACGTCGCCCTGTTCGCCCGGGTCTTCGACGTGCCGCGTCGGGAGCGGGCCGCCCGGGTGGCCGAGGCGCTGTCCGCCGTGGACCTCACCGACGCCGCCGACCGGCTGGCCGGGACGTACTCCGGCGGCATGGTCCGCCGCCTGGAGCTCGCCCAGGCCCTTGTCAGCGCACCCCGGCTGCTGATCCTCGACGAGCCGACCATCGGTCTGGACCCGATCGCCCGGACCGGCGTGTGGGACCGGATCAACCAGGTCAGGGCGGCGACCGGGATGACCGTCCTGGTCACCACGCACTACATGGACGAGGCCGACCAGTACTGCGACCGGGTGGCGCTGATGCACCGCGGACGCAGCCGGGCGGTCGGCACCCCCGGGGAGCTGCGCGCCGCGCTCGGCGGCCGGACCGGCACCGAGCCGACCCTGGAGGACGTCTTCCGCCACTACGCCGGCAGTGCGCTGACCGGCGGCGACAGCGAGGAAGGAGGGGATCTCGGCGATGTCCGTCGCACCCGCAGGACCGCGTCCCGCGTCGGCTGACGCCCCCGCGCCGGAGCTGCGGCTGCTGCTGACGCCGCCGCCGGCCCGGCAGGGCTGGCGCCTGGTGCCCGCCCGGGTCGCCGCGCTCTGCGCCATCGAGCTGCAGAAGCTGCGGCACGACCGGATCGAGCTCTACACCAGGGCCGTCCAGCCGGCTCTGTGGCTGCTGATCTTCGGCGAGACGTTCACCCGGATCAAGGCCATCCCGACCGACGGGGTGCCGTACCTGGACTACCTGGCGCCCGGGATCATCGCCCAGTCGGCGATGTTCATCGCGATCTTCTACGGGATCATGATCATCTGGGAGCGGGACTCCGGCGTGCTGACCAAACTGCTGGTCACCCCGACGCCCCGGGCGGTCCTGGTGACCGGCAAGGCCTTCGCCGCCGGCGTCAAGTCCGTGGTGCAGGCCGCCGTGGTCGTCGTGATCGCGGCCGTGCTCGGGGTCTCGATGACCTGGAACCCGCTGCGCCTGCTCGGGGTGGTCGTGGTCGTCGTGCTCGGCTCGGCGTTCTTCGCCTGCCTGTCGATGTCGATCGCCGGGATCGTCCTCACCCGCGAGCGGCTGATGGGGATCGGGCAGGCCATCACGATGCCGCTGTTCTTCGGTTCCAGCGCGCTCTACCCGGTCGACGTGATGCCCGGCTGGCTCCAGGCGGTCAGCACGGTCAACCCGCTGAGCTACGAGGTGGACGCGCTGCGCGGACTGCTGCTCGGCACCCCCGCGCACCTCTGGCTGGACCTGGGGGTGCTGGTGCTGGCCGGCGCCCTGGGCATCGGCGCGGCCTCCGGCCTGATGGGGCGGCTCGCCCGCTGAGCGGCCGATGCGGGAACCGGGCGGACGGCGGCGGGGCGGGCCGTCACCCGGTGGCGCACAGCGGACGGCCCTCCCGGTGGTGCGGGAGGGCCGTCCGCCCCGGCGGGCACGCCCGTCAGGGCAGCGGTACGGCGTGGATGGGCGTCTGGGTGGACTGGTTCCCACCGGTGGCGAGCATTCTGACCTCGTCCCGGTCGCTGATCTCGGCCCGGACGATCCCGGACGCGTCCGCGTACACGGGATGTCCGCCCGGGCCGGTGTCCCCGGTCGCCTCGACCACCACCACGTCCTGTGGCGCATGGGCTCCCGGCGCGCCGGGGAACGTCAACGCGTAGCGCTTGCCCTGACTCATACGCGGCCCTCCTGTCCGACCCCCGCCTCTCATCGTAGGGCGTGTGGCGCGGCCCGGCCCGGCTGCGCACCCGGCCGGATCGGGGAGCTGGAGGGCATTCGCGCAGGTCATCGGCGTACCGGCCGGATGGGTGCCGACCGGTGGGCGCGCCCCGGGCCGACGCGACCGATCCGCTCCCACCTGACGGTCCGTCGGGGTGATCGTCCGTCACCAGTGGTGGGGAGCGGGCGAGTTGCGTAGATCACATTCGGCACCGATCTGCCGTGAAGATCGCACGCGCTGTTCGAGTCCGTGTCACTCTGATGTCAGCTCCGATGTGAAATATCACATTGCAGATGCCGCCCGCGGACTCCCGTGGGCGGCCCCACCCGACCTCTGGAGAACACCATGAGTCGCATCGCCCTCCTCGCGGCCGGCGTCGCCGGTCTGACCGCCCTCGGTGTCGCCCCGGCCGGTGCCGCCACCGCCCCGCAGGCCGCCGCCGTCACCACCACCACGACCTGCGGCAGCACCGGCCTCCAGGCCGGCCTCGCCACCAAGGTCTGCGCCGAGATCACCGGCACCGGCGTCGTGATCTACGGTCAGGTCGGCCTGGCCGGCCCGCCGTCCCCGGGCAGCCCGGCCCCGCAGCCGAAGCAGCTGATCACCACCCTGTCGGCCGACGTGGTCGGCGGCGCCTCGCTCGGCACCGTCAACCAGGGCGCCAACTTCCTCGCCTCGACCATCCGGGTCGACGGCGTCAGCGGCACCGTCGCGTGCGGCTCGACCGTCCACGCGACCTTCGCCGTGGCGTCCTTCCCGTGGTCGCCCAACCCGGTCTCGCTGAACGTCCAGGTCGCCTGCTGACCGACCCGCGCACGGGGCCCGGCCGCCACCACGGCGGCCGGGCCCCGTCCCGTTGCCCGGCCGGTCCCGGCGGCCCCCGGCCCGTCCCCGGCCCGCCCCCGACGGCATGCGCCCGGTCGACACCTCTCGTAGCGTCGAACGGGAGTGGGCATCCCGTTGCCCCCGAGAGGAGCGCGCCGCCCGTGGACGCCGCCGAGCCCGAGCTCGTGCCCGAGGTCTTCGACCAGGCCATCGTGTCGGTCTCGCTGTTCTCCGGGCCGGAACACCGCCTGGTCTACTGCAACGACGCCTTCCGCCGGCTGTTCGGCCACCGCACCCTCGACCTCCCGGCCGTCGAGGCCTTCGCCGACGAGGACGCCGGGCCCTTCATCACCCTGATGGACGAGGTCTACCGGGACGGCCGGGCCCGGCAGCAGACGTCACCCCGGGCCACCGCCGGCACCGGCCCCGGCGCCCCCGGGCCGCGCTACTTCGTCTACAGCTGCACCCAGGTCCGCTCCCGGCACGGCCGCGGGGTGCTCTGCCTGGCCGTCGACACCACCACCGACGTGCTGGCGGCCGAACGGGCCGAGGAGCTCTCGCACCAGCGGCAGCAGACCCTGGAACGCTACGAGGCCCTGATGTCGGCGGTCTCCCAGATGGTGTGGCTGATGCGGCCGGACGGCTCGATGACCGAACTGGTCGAGGGCTGGGAGGACCTCACCGGCGCGCCCTGGCGCCCCACCATGGACGCCGGCTGGCTGGAACAGATCCACCCCCGTGATGCCGGGCGGCTGGTCCGGGCCTGGGCGGCCGCCGCCGGCGGCCCGCCGACCATGTTCGAGGCCACCTTCCGGGTGCTGACCGCCTCCGGCGAGTACCGCCACGTCAAGGCCAGGGCCGTGCCCGTCCTCGGGGAGGGCGAGGACAACGCCCGGGTCGCGGAGTGGATCGGCGCCACCGCCGACATCGAGGACCAGTGGCGGGCCAGGCTGCGCGAGCGGCTGCTCGCCCGGGTCTCCGCCGTCCCCGGCCACCACCTCCAGGGCGCCTTCGCGGCGATGGCCCAGGCCGTGGTGCCCGAACTCACCGACGCCTGCGCGGTCTTCCGGCTGCCCGAGGGCAACGGACCGGCCTCCGCCGAGGGCATCATCGCCACCCGGGTCGCCTCCGCCGCCCGCGCCGGGCTGCCGGCGCTGCCCGCCCTCCGCAGCCAGACCTACCGGGTCGGCCCGGTGGCCCGCGAGGTCATCGAGAGCGGCCGGCCCCGCCTGCTGACCTTCGCCGAGGGGCACCCCCCGGACGGCATCCTGCCCGACGTCTCGGTGCGCTGGCTCGCCGAGGCCCGCGCCACCAGCCTCGTCCTGGTGCCGATCGTGGTGGACTCCGGCGTGGTGGCGTTCGCCGCGGCGGCCGGGTGCGGTGACAGCCCGCCGCCGAGCGCCGCCGACATCGCCCTGCTGCGCGAGGTGCTCCAGCAGGCCAGGGAACCGCTGCGCAACGCCATGGAGCACCAGCACACCCGGCGGACGGCGCTCAGCCTGCAACGCGCCCAGCTGACCCCCACCCCGGAGGTGCCCGGGGTCGACCTCGCGGCCCGCTACCAGCCGGCCAGCACCACCGCCGAGATCGGCGGCGACTGGTACGACGCGTTCTTCCTGCCCGACGGCACCCTCGCCCTGGCCATCGGCGACATCGCCGGTCACGACCTCACCGCGGCCACCGCGATGGGCCAGCTGCGCAGCATGCTGCGGGCGCTCGCGTACAACAGCAACCGGCCCGCCACGCCCGCCGACATCCTCGCCCAGCTCGACCGGGCCGCGGACGGCCTGGACGTCGCGCCGTTCGTCACCACCGTCCACGTGCACCTCACCTCGCGGCCCAACGGCTGGCACGCCGTCTGGGCCAACGCCGGGCACCCGCCACCCCTGCTGGTCCCCGCCGAAGGGCCGGCCCGGTTCCTGACCGGCCGCCGCGCCGACCTGCCGCTGTGCGTGGACCCGGACGTCGGGAGGGCCGTCCACCGCCGGGTGATCGCTCCCGGTGACACCCTGCTGCTGTACACCGACGGCCTGATCGAGACCCATGCCGCGGGCCTGTCCGAGGGCCTGGACCGGTTGGCCGAGGCCGCCACCGAGGCCCGGGAGCTACCGGTCGAGGAGCTCTGCGACCGGCTGCGGAGGGTCGGCGACAGCCACGACGACGTCGCCCTGCTCGCGTTCAGACCCCGATGACCCGTGCGGCTCCCGCGGCCCGCACGACCGCAACGACCTGCACGACCGGAACGACTCGCATGACCTGCACGACCGGAACGACCCGTACGACCGCAGCACGTCGCCGGTGACCGGGAGCACGCACGGCACCGGCATCCGATGGAGGATGAGGAGGAGTGGACCGGCCCCCCTGCCGACCGCATGAGGTGCGCACAGCATGGACAACTACCGCCACCCGTTCATCGGGAGCATGGCAGCCGCCGTCGTCGACGCCGACGGCGTCGTCGTGGGCTGGACCGCCGCGGCGGAGCGGCTGCTCGGCCGGGCGGCCGCCGAGGTGTGCGGGCGGCCGATGGGCGAGCTGCTGGCCGACCGCACCCAGTGGACGGGCCTGGCGGCCGGGCGCTCCGGCCAGGCCGCCCTGCTGGACGGCCGGGGCCGGGAGACCGAGGTCGCCTACCGGGTGATGCCCCTGGTCGACGGCGGCCCGGCGCGCTTCCTGGTCATCGGCGCGCCGGCCACCGAGGTGGCCCGCTGGCGCGAGGACCACGCCTTCACCCGCGAACTCTTCCTCCAGGACCGCGTCGGCCTGGCGGTCTTCGACGACCGTTTGCGGCTGGTGCGCACCAACACCCACCTGCTCCCGTACACCGGCCTGCCGACCGACCTCAAGGGCCTGCGCCTGGCCGACTTCCTCCGGCCCGAGGACGCCGAGGCCATCGAGGGGCTGCTGCGGGACGTGCTCGACAGCGGGCGGCCGCTGGTGCTGCCGGAGGCGACGGTGCGGACCGCCCTCGACCCGCGGGGCGGCCGGATGATGGGGATCTCGGCCTTCCGGCTGCAGGCCGACGGCGAGCAGCCGATGGGCGTCACCGCGCTGTTCACGGACGTCACCGAGCGCGGCCGCTTCCGCCGGCGGCTGGAACTGCTGCACCGGGCGACGGCCGCCGTCGGCGGGTCGCTGTCCGTCACCGGCACCTGCACCGAGCTCGCCGCGGTGCTCGCCCCCGGGTTCGCCGACGCGGCCGTGGCCGAGGTCGCCGAGTCCGTCCTCAACGGGGACGAGCCCGAGCCGGGCCGCGCCGGGCAACTGGTGCTGCGCCGTGCCGCCGTCGCCGGGGACGCCGGCGGTTCGCTGCCCACCGGCACCACGGTGACGGTCGACCCGGCGGACTCCTCGGCGGCCACCTCGGCCCGGTCCGGCGGCCCGCCCGCCATGGCGGCGCTGCTACGGGCCAGGGGGATCCTGCTGGGCCGGATCTGCGTCTACCGCGAGCAGGGCGCGGAGCCGTACGACGACGCCGACCTGGAGCTGCTCCAGGAGATCGCCTCCCGGGCCGCCCTCGCCCTCGACAACGCCCGCCGCTTCACCCGCGAGCACCGCGCCGCCGTCAGCCTCCAGCGGAGCCTGCTGCCGCCCGCCGAGAGCGACACTCCCGCGGCCGTCACCGCCAGCGTCTACCTGCCCACCTACACGGACGGCGGGGTGGGCGGCGACTGGTTCGACGTGATCCAGCTGTCCTCGGCGCGGATCGCGCTGGTGGTCGGGGACGTCGTCGGGCACGGCCTGGAGGCCACCGCGACGATGGGTCGGCTGCGTACCGCCGTCCGCACCCTGGCCGACCTCGACCTGGCGCCGGACGAACTGCTGGTCCACCTCGACGACCTGGTCTCCCAACTGGTGGTGGAGGCCGACCAGGACGGCGTTACGGCCCGGCCGGAACCCGCCCCGGCGGGAGCGACCTGCCTGTACGTCGTCTACGACCCGGTGTCCCGCCGGTGCGTGATGGCCAGCGCCGGCCACCCGCCGCCGGTGGTGGTCCGCCCGGACGGCGCGATCGGGTACGTCGAGCTCAATCCGGGCCCGCCGCTGGGGGTCGGCGGCTTCCCGTTCGAGACCGCCGAGATCGAGCTGGCCGCCGGCAGCGTGCTGGTGCTCTACACCGACGGCCTGATCGCGGGGAGCGCGGGTGACCTGGACGAGGGCATGGCGGAACTGCGGACCAGGCTCGGCCGGGCCGGGGTGACCAGTCGGCCGCTCGCCGAGGCCGGGCGGGAGATCACCGCGGGCCTGCCGGCCCACCGGCTGCCCGACGACGTGACCCTGCTGCTGGCCCGCACCAGGGCCCTGCCCGCGGGTGACACCGCGGCCTGGGACGTCGAGCCCGATCCCGCGGCGGTCTCCCGGATGCGCGGCGAGGTCACCCGGCAGCTGGAGACCTGGGGCCTCGACGACCTGGTCTTCACCACCGAACTGGTGGTGAGCGAACTGGTCACCAACGCGATCCGGTACGCCGGCGGGCCGGTCGGTGTCCGGCTGATCCGGGCGGAGCGGCTGATCTGCGAGGTCTCCGACCCGAGCAGCACGCAGCCCCGGATGCGCCGCGCCCGGCTCACCGACGAGGGCGGCCGGGGGCTCTATCTGGTCGCCCAGCTCACCACCCGGTGGGGCAGCCGCTACACCGACCAGGGCAAGGCGATCTGGACCGAGCAGGAGTTCCCGGCTCAGTAGCGCACGGGCAGGGCGAGCAGCCCGCGGGCCCGCAGCGAGGGGCGCCGGCGCAGCTCGTTGCGGGGCACGTCCAGGGCGAGGGCGGGGAGCCTGCGCAGCAGGGTCTCCAGGGCGATCGCGGTCTCCATCCGGGCCAGCGGCGCGCCGAGACAGTAGTGGACGCCCTGGCCGAGGGCCAGGTGGGCGTTGTCGGTGCGGTGCAGGTCGAGCCGGTCGGGGCGGTCGAACCGCTCGGGGTCGCGGTTGGCCGCCCCGAGCGCCAGCAGGACGGTCTCCCCGGCGGGCACGGTGACCCCGGCGACCACGACGTCCTCGCGCGGGAAGCGGCGGATCGCCAGCGGCGCGGGCCCGTCGAAGCGGGCGAGCTCCTCGACGGCGGCCGGGACCAGCGAGGGGTCCCGGCGCAGCGCGTCCAGCTGTTCGGGGTGGTCCAGCAGCGCGAGCACGCCGTTGCCGATCAGGTGGACGGTGTTCTCGTAGCCGGCGAACAGGATCAGGAAGGCGAGCGAGGTGAGTTCGTCCTCGGCGAGCCGGTCCTCGCCCTCGTCCCGGGCCGCGATCAGTGCGGAGAGCAGGTCGTCGCCGGGCTCGGCGCGCTTGCGCTCGACGAGCTGCGTGAAGAACTCCAGCATGGCGCCCACGGCGGCCCGGGCCTCCTCGGGCCGGGCCGGGTCGGGGGCGATGACGGCGTCCGTCCAGGCCCGGAAGTCGTGGCGGTGCCCGGCGGGGACGCCGAGCAGGTCGCAGATGACCGCGATCGGGAACGGCCCGGCGAAGGTGGCGATCAGGTCGGTGCGGCCGAGCGGCTCGATCGCGTCGACCAGCTGCTCGGCCGTCCGGCGGACGCCGTCGCGCAGCCGCTCGACCCGGCGCGGCGTGAACGCCTGGGAGACCAGCCGGCGGATCCGGGTGTGGTCCGGCGGGTCCATGTTCAGCAGATTGGCGTCCAGGGCGGGCGGCAGGGCCAGACCGCGGTAGTTGCCGGGCAGCGCGTGCCGCTTGTCCAGCGCCAGTCGTGGGTCGGCGAGCAGCTCCTTGACGTCCCGGTACCGGGTGACCAGCCAGAACGGCAGCCCGTCCGGCCCGGTCATCCGCTGGACGGGAGCGGTCGCGCGGAGCGCGGCGTAGCCGCCGTACAGGTCCTGGAGCAGCTCGGCGGTGCCGACGGCGGGAGCGGAGCCGGGAGGGGTGATCGCCATTCGAACAGCTTACCGACACCCCGTCAGCCCGGGTCGGTGGCGGCCGGGCCCGGCCGGGCAGGGGGCGGCAAGGGCGGCGCGGGCCGCGGGCGCTGCGCCGGGTGCGGCGCTGAGTGCTGCGTCGGAGGCTTCACGCGGGGCAGACGAGAAGGGACGGCGGCCGTGCGGGGCATCCCGGCCGGCCCGCGAGGACCAGTGGGAGCAGGTGAGTGCGATGGCCCGACCCGGCAGCGCCCGTCCGGCCGGGGAGCCGTGCCCGCCCGCCTACCGGTTCCGCCGGGCGTTCCCGCTGGCCGACGCGGCGGAACCGGTCCGGGCCGGGCGGGACGCCACCCGGCAGGCCCTCACCGACCTGCGCTGGCTGCCCGTCGGCCCGAACGACCCGTCCGGCCGTCACACCCGGGACGACGTGCTGCTGATGACCGCGGAGATCCTCGCCAACGCCTGCCGCCACGCCGGCGGCCCGACCGGCCTCAGGATCCTCGCCACCGATGCGGTCCTGCGGGTCGAGGTCAGCGACCCCCACCCGTCGGCCCCCGCGCTCGTCCCGCCGCCGCGGCCGGGCCGCCCGGGCGGGTACGGCCTGCGGGTCGTGCACCTGCTCTCGGACCGCTGGGGGACCACCAGGTCGCTGCACGGCAAGGCCGTCTGGTTCGAGATCGGCACCGAGCGGCCGCTCCGTCAGCCGTAGGCCGGTGAGTCCCTAGCCGACGGGTGCGGCCGCCGCGCCGCGGGTTCCCGGGCGGGGGCGGTTGCGGTACGCCCGGTGCAGGCGTTGCAGGGCGACGAAGGCGTGGGTGCGGTCGGCCAGGGTCAGCCGGTACTTGATCCGCAGGGGAGCGCTGAGCGAGCCGAGCCGGTCGGTGCCGATGGCCCGCAGCAGCCGGCTCACGTGCTGCTGGTACGCCTCGCGGTAGGCCCGGTCGCCGTCCGGGACCGACCAGAAGAACATCGGGAGCTCCTCGGCGAGCGTGTTCGCGTCGTAGGAGTGCAGGTGGGTGCGGAACCTCGGTTCGGGCCGGGCGAGCAGCCAGGCGCGGACCAGCTCGATCGAGCGGACGCGGTCCACCAGGCCCCGGGGGTCGGTCCGCCGCTGAGTGATCGACAGGTCGCCGTCCTCGCGGACCCGCCAGTGGTAGACCGGCTCGGACAGCACGTCCACCGTTTCGGCGAGGTAGTGCAGCGGCACGCTGACCGGGGCGTCCTCGTACAGGATGCCCTCGGGGTAGCGCAGCCCGGACGCCTCGAAGAACGACCGGCGGTAGACCTTGTTCCAGGCGGTGCGGTCGGTGACCAGGGACGGCAGCTCGCTCACGTGCGTCCGCAGCCGGGTCTCGCGGAACGGCACCCGGTGCGCGTGGGAGGGGGAGCAGCCGGACGCCCGCAGCCGCAGCGCGTTGCCGGCGGCGAAGTCCGAACCGGTCCGGTCCAGGGTGGTCACCATCAGCTCGTACGCGCCGGGCGGCACGACGTCGTCGCTGTCCACGAAGGCCAGGTACGCGGTGCCGTCGGTGAGGTGCCGCAGGCCGGTGTTGCGGGCCGCGCCGAGGCCGGCGTTCGGCTGCCGGACCAGCCGGAAGCGCGGGTCCCGGGCGGCGTGGGCCGCGGCGAGGGCCGCACTGTCGTCGGTCGAGCCGTCGTCGACCATGACGCACTCGAAGTCCGCGAACGTCTGGGCGGCGATCGAGTCCAGGCACGCGTCGAGGTAGCGCTCGACGTTGTGGATCGGGACGACGACGGAGAGTCGGGGTGCCATCGGCTCCGCGGGCCTTTCGATCAGGGATGTGAGACCGCGCAGCGGCCGGTCACCGGGAGTGATCGGGCCGAGGCTAACCGCCCGGCCGGATGCCTTCCGGGGCTTCGGACCCACCGGCAGGTGAACTCTTGGCGTCCGCCGGGGGCGGCGTCCCGCTTCGGCCTCCGGAGGCTGGGCAGGCGCGGTGCGAGGCCCGGGCCGGCGACCGCCGCCGGGCGTGGCGAGGCCGCCCCCGCGGGGGCGGCCGGAAGGAGGAAGCAGCGATGAGCATGGTGCGGGAGTCGATCGACGTCGAAGTCCCCCTCCACACCGCCTACCGTCAGTGGACGAGGTTCGAGGAGTTCCCGCGGTTCATGGAGGGCGTCGACGAGGTCCGCCGGATCGACGAGCGGCGCACCCACTGGCGGACGTCGATCGCGGGGGCGAAGCGGGAGTTCGACACGGAGGTGATCGAGCAGCGCCCGGACGAACGGGTCTCCTGGCACACCGTCGGCGGTGACGTCCGGCAGATGGGCATGGTCACCTTCCGGCAGCTGGCGGACGGCCGCACCCGGATCGGTCTGGCGATGGACTTCCAGCCCCAGGGCATGGCCGAGAGGACCGGTGACCTGCTCGGACTGGTCGACCGGCGGGTCCGGGGCGACCTGACCCGGTTCAAGGCCTTCGTCGAGGGCCGCGGCCGGGCCGACGGCACGCCGGCCTGACGGGGCACCGGACCCCCGGCCGGATCCGTGCGGACCACGTTTGAACTGCCGCAATTCGGACAGCCGCTGAGTCGGCGGGGGGTCCGTTCCCGACATCGGAGGACGCCATGATCATCCTCGGACTCATACTGCTGGTCATCGGTTTCGCCGCCCACATCGGCATCCTGTGGACCATCGGGATCGTGCTGCTGGTGATCGGCGCGGTCCTGCTGCTCCTCGGCGTGGCCGGACGCGAGGTCGGCGGACGGCGGCACTACTGGTAGGGCGTCGTTCGGGGCGGGCCGTCGTTCAGAGCAGGGCGCCCCACATCTGCTCGACGACCACGGCCCACCAGTTCTCCGGATCCCCGAACACCGTGCCGTCCAGCGCCGCGAGTTCGCGCTGGAAGGCGTCGACGGCGGTGGCCGCCGCGTACGGGTCGAGGCCGCGCAGCGCCGGCCGCCGCTCGGCGAGGAGGGCCAGGGCGCGGACGTAGGCGGCGACGTCGGCGTTCAGGTAGCGGCCCGAGCCGTTCTCCGGGTCGACCGCCCACACCCGGCCGACGCCGGCACCCGTGCCGGTGCCGCCGTCGCCGCACTGCACCGCGACCAGGGCGTGGCCGTCGGACCCCAGCAGGACGTACTCGCCGAGCAGGGCCCGGGTCTGCTCGGGAACGCGGTCGCCGCCTCCCGTCCCGGTGAGGTGGGCGGCCACGTCCGGCAGCCCGGGCACCACCCGGAAGAAGTCCTCGACCTCGGCGGGGAGTCCGGCCCAGACCAGGGTCTGCCGGGCCGCCTCCGGCAGCGGGGTGGCGGCCGCGTCGTCGGCGTCGAAGCGGTGCACGTGGTCCGACCCGAACTGCCCGGCCAGCCTGCGGCCCAGGGCCGCGTCCCGCTCGGGTTCGGCCGCCGGGACGTCGCGCGGGAACGGCACCCGGTTGGGCCGGGGCGGCACCGGCCGGCCCGCGGTGCGGAACGCCGCCTCGGTCTGCTCGGCCAAGGCCCGCACCCCCGCGGCGCGCCGGTCGAAGCGCGGACCGTAGTCCTGTCCGTAGGAGAAGGCCGCCACCGGCAGCTCGGCCAGCAGGATCGCCGCGCAGTAACCGCCCGGCAGCTCGCACGGACGCAGGTCCGTGTGGACGGCCAGGACATCCTCCGGCCGCACGCCCCGGGCCCGGAGGGTGCGCCAGGCCCGTAGCTCGGGGTGGCCGGTGCCGGGGGCGGACATCTGGAACAGGCTCTGCTCCCGGCCCGCGGAGTCGCGGTAGGTCAGCACGGCCGTGGCACCCGGCCCGACCGCCGGCGGCAGGTCGGGGTCGTAGGAGCCCGCGCCGAGCTTGTCGCGGTAGAGCTGGACGACGTCCTCGACGGGCACGGAAGGCCAGCTGGTCAGCTCACCGGTCTCCCGGTCCACCACCGCGCACGCCGAGCCGATCTCCGCCGGCGCGCGCCGCTCGCCGGTCCCCGGGTCCGTGGCGGCGGCCGGCTGCTCGGCCCACAACACCCACCCCAGGTCGAACTCGTGCACCGCGACCGGGCGCCACTGCTCCTCGGGGCGGGCGCCGTTGATCCACTGGTGGGCCGCCTCGATCGCCTGCTCACGGCTTGTCACGCGGTTGTTCTCCTCAAGTGCCGGTGGGACGGTTCAGCGTAGTCCTCGGGTGCCGCTACCCGGCCGCCGGGACGGCCAGCCGGAGCGCGCCGACACCCCGTGCGTCGGCGAGCAGGAGCACCCCGTCGGGCGTGACGTCGGCGCCGCCGAGCGGGCCGGGCGACACGAACACCGCGAGCGGGTCGCCCTCGTCACGCGGCCAGATCCGGACGTAGTCCCCGCCCACGCTGAGCCGTACCGGGCAGGCGGCGCGCTGCTCCTCGGTCGGCAGGACGAGCCGGGCCGGGTCGGCCGCCACGCGGGCACCACTGAGCAGGTCGAAGACGGCGGTCTCCGGCTCGTCGCCCGGGACGCGGGCGGCCAGCACGGGAGTGCCGTCCAGCGTGGCCGCGGTGACCGCGCCGACGCCGGACAGCGGGTGGGCCCAGAGGGTCTCCCAGGGCAGGGTGAGGCCGAAGTCCGGTGCCGGCAGGCCGTCCTGGCGGCAGGCGTGCTCCAGTAGCGCGGCCCGCAGCACCGGGCCCGCCTCGGTCCGGGTGAACAGCGGCGCCAGCCTCAGCCAGACCCGGGCGACGGGCGGCAGGTCGACCCCGCCGGCGGCGAGGTGCTCGACGGCGGCGCGCAGTGGAACCTGCTCGGCGTGCAGCAGGAAGCCCGGGTCCGCGAGCAGCTCGGGCAGCAGCCCGCCCTCCAGGGCGTGCCCGAGCAACTGGGCGCGGACGTACGCGGGCGCGGCCGCCCACCGGCCGGGGCCGCCCGCGGGGAGGGTGGCGAGCAGCGCGGCGGCGATCCGGCGCTGCACCTCGCGGACGGTGGTGCCGAGGCGCTCGCGCAGCTCGTCCGCGACGGCGGGGTGGACCAGCCGGGCGGCGGTCCCGTTGTCGTCCTCGACCAGCTCGAAGAAGGGGAGCAGCAGCAGTCGTGCGTCGGCGAACACCGGGGCGAGGTCCTTGCCCGCGACGGCCGACGCCAGGGGCGCCCACCGCGGCAACGGCAGCGCGGCGCCGTCCCCGGCGAGGGCGAGCGGGGCGAGCAACCGGCGTAGCGTCAGCTCGTCGGAGCCGCAGCGTTCGGCGTGCAGGTCGAGCGCCTCGCCGACGGTGGCGGGGAACCGTGGCGGGCCGCTGTCCGGGACGGCCCGCCGCGACCAGGCGGCGAGCCGCACCACCAGCGGGCTTCGCGCGCTCCGGGCCAGCTCGGGCGCGTACTCGGGCCGGTTCAGGCTGAGCTCGGCCTGCCGCAGCAGCCCGGACGGGTCGGCCCACGGCTCCTCGTCCAGATCGATCAGCAGCAGCGACTCGGCGGGCAACCGCTCCGCCAGCCAGCGCGCCTGCTCGCGCGGTACGTCGGCGAGCAGGCGGACGTGCGGCGAGAGCGCGAGGGGGAGCAGGACCTCCGCCGCCACGCGGGCCGGCTCGTCCAGCGCCCGCAGCACCCCGGCCCGGTCGACGTCGGGGACGACGACCGGGATCGGAGGCGTCCCCTCGTCGGCGGGCTCCGCGAGCAGTCGCAGGACGTCCTCGGTCCGGGTGACCCCCAGTCCGAGGCCGTCCGCCACCGACCACAGGAGCTGGGCGGCCGTCAGCCGCCGGGCGCCGAAGACCAGGGGCGGCGGCAGCTCGGCCGGCGGGAGGGTGGCGGGGTCGAGGGCGCCGGTGTCGATCCGCTCCCGCGACGGTGCGTCGCAGAGCATCAGGAACCCGGTCAGGAGCCGGGAGCGCCCACTGCCGGGGCTGCCGGTCAGCAGGACGACGGCGGGGCCGCCGTCCGGCCGTGACCGCCAGCCGGCCAGCGCACGCAGGGCGGTGGACCGCCCCCCGAGGTAGGGGTGGTGGCGGTGGGCGGTCTCCGCGGTCATGGGCGGGGTCTCCAAGGGGATGAGGTGCGGGTGGCTCCCGTACCGGGTCGGGCCCGGTGCCGGGGGCGGCGGTGGGCGCGGTGGGCGGTGTCCGCGGTCAGGCGAAGTCCTCGCGGTCCTGGAAGACCTCGTACCAGAAGGTCGAGGAGTCCGTGGCCGGGTCCAGCTCGATCGCCCAGTCGCGCAGGAGGCGCGCGGCGTCGGCGAGTTCGGCGGGCGTCGCGCCGTAGTAGTAGGTCGAGTAGAGGCGCAGCAGGGCGGCGAGGCGGGCGGCGGAGGAGGCCATCGCGCCGTAGTGGTAGTCGCCCTCCCAGCGCTCGGGGTTGAACAGGGCGACCTCGCCGGTGCGGCCGTCCAGGGCGACCAGCCGTTCGCCGTCCTTGGCGATGACGTAGGAGAACTCGCCCCGGTCGCCGGCCTCCGGGTCGTCGGGCCCGAACAGCTCCTCGGTACGGAGCTGGACCAGGCCGTCGGAGGCGAGCGTCTCGGAGCTGAGTTCCAGCAGCGTGCTGGTCATGATCGGGAAGCCGGTCTCCGTCAGGAACCGCCGGGTGGGGGCGTGCTCCAGGCCTGCCGGGAGCTCGGTCGGCCCGACCGACCACAGGGACCGCTCGCCGAAGCACCGGGCGAGCCAGTCGCGGCTCGGCTCCCGGGCGTCCCGGGGCACCTCGGCGGCGGCCAGGCCGGTGGCCACGTCCTGCTCCGCCGGCCGCCGCCAGGCCGGGGCCGCGACGGCCCCGGGGGTGTCGGCTCCGTCGAGCTCGACCGCCCAGCACCCCCAGCCGCCGCCGAGCACCGCGACCTGCCCCACCAGGACGGCGTGCGCGACCTGCTCGTGGCAGACCGGCAGCACCGGCCCCACGGCCGGGCCCGTACCGCCCCCCGCGTCGCGCCAGCCGTCGGGCCCGTTCACCGCGACCCCGCCCAGCTCGGGCAGGTCCCCGGGCAGCAGCGGGACGTAGGAGCCGGGCAGGTCGTCATGGGCGTACGGCCGGTAGAGCTTGGGCCCGGCGAGGACCCGGCCGCTGTCCGGCGCGACGGCGTACTCGTGGTAGCCCTCCTCGTCGTCCGGCTCCGCCCGGTCCGGCCTGGCGTGCACGAACTCCTCGTGGACGAGCACCACGGGTGCGCCGTCCCGCTCCACGGCGCGGAGCCCCACCACGTTGCCACCGGACGCGCGGCACGCGGCCCGGGCGCCCGGGGGGACCCAGCGCGACCAGACGGTCCGCCACGGCAACCGCGGCGCGGCCGCCGCCATCGCCTCGGCGTCCAGGGCCCGGCCGTGGCTGACGAGCAGCAGGTGGAGCCAGGACAGCCACTGCGGGTGCTGCTCGGGCGCGGGTCGCACGCCCAGCCGGTCCAGGTGGTGGATGTCCTCGGCGAGCGTGCCGACGGGTACGCCGTCGGGCCAGCACACCGCCATGGCGGCCAGCAGCTCGACCCGGCCGACCCGGGCGAGGAACACCGGATCCTCGATCAGTGCGGGCAGCTCGGCCGTGTCGAAGGCCGTGCCGGGGGGCGGCGTCGGCTCGGATCCGGTGGTCATCGGGCGTCTCCGTCGGGGAAGCGGGCGGTCGTCGCGCTCGGGGTGGCGGTCACCATTCTCACGCGGGCGGCTGGTGCTGGTTCCTGGGGCGGTCCGGATCGAGCTCGCCCGAGGTGGCCAGGCCGATCCAGATCTCGCCGAGCCTGTTCAGGTGGTCCTGCATGTCCGTCCTCAGTGCGGCGGCCGCCGCCTCCCGCTCGGCGGGTGTGTCGTGCTCCGGTGCCATCGGGCCCTTCCGGTAGCCGACGCCGTACTCCACGTCGACGTCCGGCATGTACGTGGTCAGGTAGTCCGAGCAGTGCCCGTGCCCCTGCCCCTGGCCGCACGGCTCGCGTTCGGTCCAGAGGTTGACCGTGGTGTAGTCGCCGTTCTCGGCGCGCTGGTTGAGCCGTTCCATCCAGCGGCCCTCGTGCGGCTCGGAGTGCTCCGAGGTCCACCCGAACGTGTTCAGCGGGATCGAGCTGTCGATCACGTACCGGACCCTGTTGTTCGCGTCGACGGTCTCGATCACGGCGAAGTTCTTCCCGGAGAAGTCGGGCCGGTGGTCGCCTCTGACCGCCTTGACCGTCTGCTTGCGAACGGCCCGCGTCGCCGCGGCCTCGGTCATCCCGTCCTCGTGCGCGTGCTGTTCGTAGTACTGCTGGGTCAGGTGCTGGCGCACCAGGTTCGCGGGGTCCGGCGGCCGGGGCTTCTCGCCCGGCTTCAGCGGCCGGTGCAGGTTGCCGCGATCGGTCGTCCAGAAGTCGTGCCGTTCGTGGAAGCCCACTCCTCGCGACTGGGGGTCCAGGTGCCGCTTGTCGTTCTGCTGCGCCTCCGCCTCCAGCTCCGAGAGCTTCGACCGGTCGTGGTCCTCGCGGTAGTGGTAGGGGTCGGCGACGTGTTCCGGGCTCGCACCGACGGCGTAGTCCCGGTGCACCGCCAGGCTCAGCCGGCCGAGTGTCGACAGCACGGCGCCCCGCTCGCCGGCGCTGAGCTTGTCGAAGTCCGGCAGCGCCCTGACGAGTTCGTCGTGGTCGAGGCCCAGTTGGTGCTCATCCTCGCCCTTGAGGTTGGCGCGGGCGCGGTCGGCGCTCTCCTGGAGGAAGTCGCCGAGCGACTTGTCGGTCGTCCGGGCGGCCAGGAAGTCGTACGCGACATCGAGATCCGTCTGCTCGACCCGCGCGTTCTCGCGGCGCCGCAGCACCTGCTGCTCGTTGTCCGGGAGCATGCCCCGGTGGGTCTGGTCGTCGGGCTGGTGCGCGTTGTACGGCGCGGAGCCCTGGCGACCGCCGGTCGCCGGGTCGTCGTCGGTCTTCGGCTTCTTGTTCGGAGGCGATCCGTCCGGCTCGGCGTCGCCCTCCGCGTCGGGCTTGTGCTTGCCGGCCGGGTCGGCGGGTCGGCGATCGGCGGCGCCCGTCGCCGGGTCGGGGCGGGTGCCGTGGCCGCCGGACGGGTGGTCTCCGTCGTGCCCGGCGGGTGGGATCGGGCGACGGTCCGGGCCGAGGGGGACGGCCCAGACGCCGTGCCCGCCGTCGTGCAGCGGGCGATCGCCGCGGGCGCCGGTCTGGTTGTCGAGGTAGGTGATCTTCCCGTTGTGGTTGACCACGTTCCAGGCGTGGGCGCGGCCGTGGGCATCCTGGGTGATGATGACGGCCTGCGAGCCGTGGCCGGCCCGGCGGAGCTGGTCCTCCAGCCGGTGGTAGGCCTGGTCGCCGTTGCCGAGGTCCCGGAACGGCGCGCCGAGTTGACGCTCCGCCCGGTCGCGGCCGCCCCGCTCCCCGTCGCCACTGCCGTCGTCGCTGCGGGGGGCGGCCGCCGTGGGGTTGCCGCTGTAGGTGTCGGCGCTGGAGAGGGCGACGTCGAGGCAGTTGTTGTCGCGGCCCGGAGCCCGGTGGCCGTCGCCGTTGACCGCGCCGGGCCAGTCACCGTGCGGATCGGGATGGCGCTGCGGAGTGCCGTCCGGGTTGCGCGGGATCCGGCTCTCCAGGTCCTGCTGGTGCCGGGGGTCCACCGGTGCGAGGCCGCCCGGGGTGTCGTGCGGCCGGCTCTCGGAGATCGGCCGGTCGTGCGTGGGGGAGGCCTCGGGACCGGTGTCCGGGCCGACCGGATCCGACGGGTCGTCGGTGCGGGGGCGCTCGACCGCGGAGGGGTGGTGGCCCGGGGTGGGGTGGTCGTCGGGGCCCGGCCGGTCGGTGGCTGGCCGGTCGGTGGGCCGGTGGGACGGCTGGTCGGCCGACGGGCGGGCGTACGCCGCGCGGGGGTCCGGGCGGGCGGCGGTGTCGGCACCGGTGCCGGGGGTGCGGGCCGGTCGGTCCGCGTCCGGCCGTGCGGTGGTGGCGGCGGGCCGTGCGGTGGTGGCGGTGGGCCGGGCGCCGTCGGGCTGCCGCCCGAGCGAGACCGGGCGGTCGGCCTGGTCCGGACGGCCGCCCGGCTGCCCCGCATCGGCGGGTCGTCCGGTGACCGGGCCTGCGGTGGCCGGCCCGGTCACCGGTCCGGTGCCGGGTCGTGGGGCCGTCGTCCCACCGCCGGACGCCGCCGGAGGCGCCGTCGGGACGCCTGCGCCGGGAGCGACCGGCCCGGTGGCCGTCGGGTTGCCGGTCTGCTGGCCGGTCTGCTGGCCGACGGGGCCGCTCTGGTCCGGGTTCGCGCCGGGGGCCGTACGGCTCGTCGGCGGGTCGGCCACGGCTGTCGACGCGGTCTCGACGCCGGCCGGGCGGTGCGGACCTTCCGAGCCGGCCGGGTGTGCGCCCGCCGGCGGGGGGACGTGCGGAGCCGCCGCCGACGGAGTGGTCGGAGCATCACCACCGCCGTGCGGCACGGTCGTGGGTGCGGAGCCGTCGCCGCCTCGGACGGGGCCGAGAGTGGGCGTGGCGCTGCCATGGGTCGACGGGTCGTCCGTGCCCCGCACGGGGCCGTGGGCGGGGCTCGGGCGACCGTCCGCGCCGGGCACGGGCGTCGGTTCGGGCGTCGGGTGTGCCGTCCCGGGGGCCGGACGGGTGTCCGCCGGCTGCGAGGGGGCGGGGCGGCTGTCGGTGCCGTCGTGTGGTGCCGGAGTGTCGTGCGGTGCCGCAGTGGTGACGGCCGGCTCGGCGGGGCGGTCGCCTCCGGTGCGGGCGTCCACGGGCGCTGCGGTCGCGTCGCTCGCCGGGGCGGGGCGGTCGGTGGTTCCGTCGCGAGGGGGCGGGGACCCGTCGGTCGCCGGAGCCGTCCCGTGGTCTCCCGCGGGCTGGGTTCGGGAGTCCGTGCCGGTGTGGGGGCCGGCACCGGTGTGGGCCGGGCCGTCCGCGCGTGCCGGGGTGTCGGGGGTGTGGCCGTCCGTGCCGGTGTGGGTGGGGGAAGCCTCCGAACCGGGGGTGAGACGGGTGCCGAAGGGGTCGAGGGGCGCCGTGCTGCGAGCGCTGTCGTGGGGCGGCGGTGCGGTGGGCCGGTTCGCTCCGGAGCCGCTCTGCGTGGTGCCGGTGCCGGTGTCGCCGTGGGCCGCGGACGGGTCGTCGTGGCCGCCTTCGGCGGCTCGACCTGCCTCGGGGTGGTTCGTCGCGCCGCGCGTCGGGCCCCCGTCGCCGACGGACGGCGTCCGCGACGATCCGCCGCCCGAGCCCGGGGTGCCCGACGAGCCGGACGGTGTCGAGCCACCGTCGCTGGTGGTCCCTCCGCCTTCGCCGTGACCGGAACCACCTTCGCCGTGCCCCGAACCGCCTTCGCCGTGACCGGACTCGCGGTCGCCGGAGTCGCCCTCGCCGGGACCGCCGCGGTCGCCGTGTCCGGCCGCGTTGTCGAGATGGCGCCGCGCCGCGCCGCCGGCCCGCGAGCCGGCCCCGTCGCGCAGGGCCTCGGTGAAGGTCTGGCCGGAGTTCTTGGCGGCGTCCTTGAAGTCCTCGGCGCCGCGCTTGGCGGTGCGGCCGAGGTCGTAGCCGTTCTGGGCGCCGAAGCCCTGGTTGACGGTCTGCGAGATCAGGTCGCTGATCATGCCCTGGACGGCGGAGACGACCGGCTCCTTCAGCGTCTCCACGACGGCTTCGACCAGGGCTTCACGCAGTTCCTTCAGCAGCCGTCGCACGATCATCTTGGTGGCTGCGGTGGCGCCGAGGGCGCCGACCTCGGAGAGGCCGAGGGTGAAGGGGGCGGCCGCCTGGGCCGCGATGATCTCGACCGCGAGCATCACCAGTTGCGCGATGACCGCGATCTTGCAGGTGATGACGATGACGGCGGCGGCGTCGAAGGTCGTGGCGATCAGGCGGGCGGCCGTGGCGGCGTCCGCGAGGTAGCCGTCGCCACCGGTGGAGAACTTGTCGAAGGCCCTGCCGAACGCGTCGACCGAGTCACCGCTGTTCGCCGACCGGACGGTGTTGGCCGCGTTCAGGGCACGGTAGTTGAGCTCGTCGACCTGGTCGGCGAAGTCCCGCCAGACCTGCGCGCACTCCCGGAGCTTGTCCTCGTCGGCCTTGGGCCAGTCGAAGCCGAGCATCTCCAGGACCCACTCGACACTGTCCGGCAGCATCAGTGACACGGGTAGCTTCCCCCCAAGGGCATACCCCGACCGATCGGCCACAGGGGGCGATCAGCCGGAACGAACGGCGGAACGAAAGGCGGAGCGGCCGTGCGGGGCACGGCGCGGTGGCGGATCCGTCAGGTCCGCGGGCGGTGCATGGTGTGGATCTCGGTGCCGAGGGAGTCCGCGCGGCCGCCCAGGGCGTCGAGGCGATCGGTCGTCAGGTCCTCGTTCTGGGCGTGGTTGTCGGCCATCGCCCGGAGTTTGCCGCCCATCTCGCCGAGGCGCTGCGCGAGCGAGTCCATCGACTCCTGCATGCCGTCGCGCAGGCCCTCGTAGACGATGCCGAACTTCTCGCCCAGGTCGTCGTCGCCCCACGGGGGCTCCTTGCCCTCCAGGCCCTGCAGCCGGGACCTCAGCTGGTCGGCGGCCTGCTGGAAGTCCTGTCCGACGTCGCCCAGGGCGGTGCCCTGGGCCCTCAGGATGGTCTCGTCGACGATGACCTGCTGCGCCATGCTTCCCCCACACCCCGTCCCCGTACCGTCCGGGTCTCCGCTGCGGAGCCCGTCCGGCGATCATGCGTTGTCGCCTTCGTCGGATGATCCTACGCAGAAGGGTGTCGGCCCGGTTCCCCGCCGGCGCTCGCCCGCGGTGGCGTCAGGCTGCGGCGGCGGTGTTCTGCAGCGTGCGCAGCAGCTCGAACCCCGCCGCGTCCACCGAGCGTCGGGTGTTGCTGAGGACCACGACGGCGACCCTGCGCTCCGGGTCGAAACCGGTGAAGGAGGCGAAGCCGCCGGTGCCGCCGTTGTGCCAGAGCTGGAGGTGGCCGCCCTGCCGGGGGTGGAGGCGCTGGCCGAGCCAGCCGAGGTGGATCCAGGCGAACGGGTTCCTGAGGTGCTCGGTCGACCGGGTCAGCGCGATCGCCTCCGCCAGGCCGTCCGGGCCGGAGCCGAGTTGCGCGCGCAGGAAGGTGACCAGGTCGGCGGCGGTCGACCGCAGGCCGCCCGCCCCGGCGAGGCCGGCCAGGTCCCAGGCGGGCGTCGGCCGGCGGCGGGCGGTGTGCCCCTGGGTGAGCAGGGCGGGACGGGTGACGCCGGTGTCGCCCAGCCCCAGCGGCGTGCAGATCTCACGGTCGATCAGGCTCTGGTAGTCGGTGCCGGCGCGGTGGGCCAGAGCCAGCCCGAGCAGCCCCGCGCCGAGGTTCGAGTAGCGGAACCGGTGCCCCGGCGTCGCTGCCTGACGGGTGGTGGGCAGGCCGCGGAGCAGCACGTCCGCGGTGCAGCCCGCGTACGGGTCCGGCGTCGAGGGGCGCAGCAGTGCGCGCAGCAGCATCCCCTTCGGCAGCCGTGGCAGCCCCGAGGTGTGGGTGGCCAGATGGCGCAGGGTGATCTCGGTGCCGCCGCGCGACGGTACGGCCGTGCCCTTGGGCAGCAGCCGGACCAGCGGCTCGTCCAGCTCCGCGGCCCCCGCCACGACCAGCCGGGCCAGGGCGAGCGAGGTGAAGACCTTGGTGACCGAGCCGATCTCGAAGACGGTGTCCGCGCCGGGAGGCCCCGACCGGCCGCCGCCCGGGCTGCCCGCGCCGCGGATCGCCACGCCGTCGCCCGCCACCGCGGCCACGACCACGCCGACGTGACGCTCCACCAGCCGGTCCGCCGTACGCCGGGCCAGGTCACCGAGGTCTGTCATGGCGCTCAACCTAGGGGGCCGGCCGGGCGCGGAGATCGGCCCGGATGGTGATTCCGGGCCCGCCCTCTCCTCCTTGCGGTCTCCTCCTCGCGGCGTACCCGCGCGGTCAGGGAAGGGTGACGACGACCTTCCCCCGGATGTGCGTCCCGGCGAAGTCGGCCACCGCCCGCACCGCTTCGTCGAACGGGTAGCGGGCGCCGATCTCGATCCGCAGGCCGCCGTCCGCCGCCTGGTTGGCCAGGCGCTCCAGGTCGCCCGGCAGCGGGTCGAAGGTGCCGATGTAGACCGGGGTGACGTCCCGGTCGAGTTCCGCGGGGCCGTAGAGCGGCGACACCAGCCGGCCGCCGGGGCGGGCGGCCCGTGCGCTCGCGGCCAGGCCCTCGCCGTTGTTGACGAGGTCGACCACCACGTCGACGCCGCCGGGCACCAGGTCGAGCGTCGCGGCCACCACGTCGCCCGCCCGGTAGTCGACCGTCTCCGCGGCGCCGAGCCCCCGGACGTAGTCCGCGTCCGCGGCGGTGGCCGTGGCGATCACCCGGGCGCCGAGACCGGCGGCGAGCTGTACGGCGTACAGGCCGACCCCGCCGGTGGCGCCGATCACCAGGACGTTCTGCCCGTCGCCCAGCCCGGCCGCCCGCAGCAGGCAGACCGCGGTCATGCCCGACTCCGGGACGGCGGCCGCCCGGACGGCGTCCAGCGCCGAGGGCCGGTGGGCCAGCTTGGGCCCGGGCGTCACCACGGTGTACTCGGCCACGGAGCCGGCCGGTCCGGTGAACGCCAGCACGGGGTCGCCGGGCGCGTAGCCGGTGACGCCGGTGCCCACCTCCGCGACCGTCCCGGCGGCGTCCATCCCGATCACCAGCGGGTGCTCGACCGGGAAGAACTCCTTCAGCCCGCCGGTGATCAGCGCCAGGTCGAGCGGGTTGAGCGCGGCGGCCTCCACCCGCACCACCACCTGGCCGGGTCCGGCGGACGGCTTCGGCAGGTCGGTGAGGGCGATCGCGTCCAGCGGCTGGTAGGCGGTCGAGACGAGGGCTTTCACGGGCAGCTCCGGAAGGACGGGGGAGAGGACGGGGGAGGGCCGGCCCGCCGGGCGCGCCGAGGCCCATCCGTTTGTACGCCGCCGGGCCCGCCCGCCCGGGGAGGCTGACCGCGCGGGCGGGCCGGCTCGACACGGACGGGGGCATCCGCGGCCTCCGGCGCCGGCCCGCACCGTCGGCCGGGTCCCTCAGCCCCGGCGGGTCAGGCGTCCCAGCCAACCGCCCCGCCGCCGCGCCGCACCGCGCTGGGCCGGCACGGGCCGCCCGGCCGCCGCACCCGGTGACCGCCGTGCGCCCGGGGGCCGTGCGGAGCCGAGTGCGGCCTGCCGGTCACTGATCTGCCGCCAGGTGCGCGGCGGGCACGGGCCCTTCGCGCGATCGTTGAGGAAGTCCTCGTACGGGACGGTCCTCGGTGTCACCCCGACCTCGACTCAGCAGGGCTTCCCGGAGCGGTTCCAGCCGTCGGTGCCCATCCGGATGTGGTCGGGCCGGTCGTCCTTGTCCTTGGTGGTGATCTGCAGGACCTCGGCGTGGTCGGCGTGGGCGTTCACGATCACGCAGTAGTGCCGGCTCCGCTCGTCCCGTTCCCGGTACGGCACCAGGGCGAGCCAGACCTCGCCGGGTGCGGGCGTGGCCCCGCCGGCGGTGGCGGGCGGGCGGTGCGGGGCGCGCCGCGCCCGGCCGCGGACGACCTTGAACCACACCCGTGCCGCCACGCCGACCACCAGGCACTGCAGGTCGGCCGTCGGTACCCAGCCCGGCTCCGGCCCGAAGACCTTCGGGGCCAGGAACTCCCGGACCAGGACCGCGAGCAGCGACGCGAGCCCGGTCAGCACCGCCGCCCGCAGCGGCACCGCCCACCACGGGCCTCGGCGCCCGCCCCGCCCCGCCGTCCAGGCCAGAACCAGCGCCGTGCCGTACGCGAGGGCGACCAGGACGCCCAGCTGCGGCAGGTTGGCGTGCTGCGGAGGGTCCTGGGCCGCCATCAGGTCCGGGACCAGGACGGGCAGGCCGAGCAGGTAGCCCAGCGCCACGAAGAGGACCACGATCAGCACCAGGAGCACACACCCCGGGCCGGACCCTCTCGACCTGTCGTACCGACGCGCCATGTCCGTCGCTCCCCACCCCGCCCCGCCCGGCCGGTCGGCCGCAATCTAGCGCAGGGGGCGGCCGCCCGGGGGCGTACCGCCCGGAACCGTCCCGGCGGGCAGGTCCGGTTCAGTGCCCCGGCGGCCCGGTGGGGAGGTTCCGGCGGCGCCCGACCAGGGCGTCCCACGCGGGGTCGGGGAGCCCCGGCACGGTCCGTCCGGCGGCCCGCCAGGCGGCCGCGAGGGAGGAGTAGATGGGGGACTCGGGAAAGCAGCGGATCGTTTCTGCTCGGACCTCCCGACGGGGAGCCGGCAGCGCGGAGGGAGGCACGGTCATACCCGGACCAACGACCGCACCGCCTCCCCGGGCACGGCCGGGGCCACCTGTCACCGGTTCGTGGCCGGGTCCGTCCGCCACCCGCACCGGCTCCGGCGCCGGGCTCACAGGGGGGTGGGCGGGGCTGTGCGGGGGCGTTAACCGGTGCCGCGGGGCCGGTGTGATCTCTCGGTAACGGCCCCTTCCTAACGTACTGAGGGTGGGATATCCCCACCGCCGGCCGCCGTGCCCCACAGTGGGGCGGACGGCGAGGAGGACTACCGAGGGGAGCAGCCGTGACGGCACCGGGCCCGAAGGTCACCAGCACCGTGCGGACCGCCTGCTCCTACTGCGGGGTGGGCTGCGGGATCGTGCTCGACGTCGCCGTGGACGGCGCCGGGCGGCGGACGGTGGCCAAGGCGGCGGGGGACCGGAGCCATCCGGCCAACGCGGGCCGGCTCTGCACCAAGGGCGCGACCAGCGCCGACATGCTCGCGGGCGGTGGCCGGCTCGGCACCGCCCTGGTGCGGACCGAGCGGGGCGCCGACCCGGTGGCCACCGACGTGGACGCGGCGATCACCGCCGTCGCGGGGCGGCTGCGGGCGATCCTGGACGAGCACGGGCCGGACGCGCTGTCCTTCTACGTCTCGGGTCAGATGACGCTGGAGGCCCAGTACCTGGCGAACAAGCTGGCGAAGGGTTTCGTCGGGACGAACCAGATCGAGTCCAACTCCCGCCTGTGCATGGCCAGCGCGGGCACCGGCTACAAGCTGTCGCTGGGCGCGGACGGCCCGCCGGGGTCGTACCGGGACTTCGAGCACGCGGACGTCTTCCTGGTCACCGGCGCCAACATGGCGGACTGCCACCCGATCCTGTTCCTGCGGCTGATGGACCGGGTGAAGGCGGGCGCCAAGCTCATCGTGGTCGATCCGCGCCGCACCGCGACCGCGGACAAGGCCGACCTCTTCCTGCAGATCAGACCGGGGACCGACCTGGCGCTGCTGAACGGCCTGCTGCACCTGCTGGTGGAGAACGGGCACACCGACCCGGCGTTCATCGAGGAGTTCACCGAGGGCTGGGAGGCGATGCCCGGCTTCCTGCGGGACTACCCGCCCGCCCGGGTCGCCGAGATCACCGGGATCCCCGAGGCGGACCTGCGGCGGGCCGCGCAGTGGATCGGCGAGGCCGGGGAGTGGATGAGCTGCTGGACGATGGGCCTCAACCAGTCCACCCACGGCACCTGGAACACCAACGCCCTGGTCAACCTGCACCTCGCCACCGGCGCCATCTGCCGCCCGGGCAGCGGCCCGTTCTCGCTGACCGGCCAGCCGAACGCGATGGGCGGCCGGGAGATGGGCTACATGGGGCCGGGCCTGCCCGGGCAGCGGTCGGTGCTGGTCGCGGAGGACCGGGCGTTCACCGAGGACCTCTGGGGGCTGCCCGCGGGCACCCTGCGCACCGAGGTCGGCCGCGGCACCGTGGAGATGTTCTCGGGGATGGCCGAGGGCGGCATCAAGGCCTGCTGGATCATCTGCACCAATCCGGTGGCGTCCGTCGGCAACCGGAAGACCGTCATCGCCGGCCTGGAGGCGGCCGAACTGGTCATCACCCAGGACGCGTACGCCGACACCGAGACCAACGCGTACGCCGACGTGGTGCTGCCCGCCGCCATGTGGTCCGAGGCCGAGGGCGTGATGATCAACTCCGAGCGCAACCTCACCCTGGCCCCGCAGGCCGCCGACCCGCCCGGACAGGCGCTCCCGGACTGGCAGCTGATCGCCCGGGTCGCCTGCGCGATGGGGTTCGAGGAGTCCTTCGGCTACGCCAGCGCCGAGGAGGTCTTCGAGGAGATCAAGCGGGCCTGGAACCCGGCCACCGGCTACGACCTCCGGGGCGTCAGCTACCGGCGGCTCCGCGACACTCCCGTCCAGTGGCCGAGCGCCGACGCCGACGGGCCCGACCGCAACCCCGTCCGCTACCTCAACGACGGCGTCAGCCAGCGGCTGCTGGAACGGCCCGACGGCACCCGCCCGCGGCTGGCGTTCCCCACCGCGAGCGGACGCGCCGCGTTCTTCCCGCGCCCGCACCTGCCGGCCGCCGAACTGCCGGACGACGACTACCCGTTCGTGCTCAACACCGGCCGCCTCCAGCACCAGTGGCACACCCTCACCAAGACCGGGAAGGTCGCCAAGCTGAACCGGCTGAACCCCGGTCCGTTCGTGGAGGTCCACCCCGAGGACGCGCAGGCGCTGGGCGTCGCCGAGGGCGACCACCTGGAGGTCGCCTCGCGCCGCGGGCGGGCCGTGCTGCCGGCGGTGGTCACCGACCGGGTGCGGCCGGGGAACTGCTTCTCCCCGTTCCACTGGAACGACCTGTTCGGCGAGTACCTCAGCATCAACGCCGTCACCAACGACGCCGTCGACCCGCTGTCCTTCCAGCCCGAGTTCAAGGTCTGCGCCGTCTCGCTGCGGGTGGTCGCGGCCCCCGAGGGGGAGGCCGGCGCCCTCGACGGCGCGGCGGGCGGGCAGTCCGCGCCGGCCGCCCACCGGGCGCCGGCGATGTCCGGCGTGGCCGTCCCGGAGCAGCGCGCGGAGGAGGTCGCCCGGCTCAGCGGCCTGCTCGGCGTCGCCGACCTCGGCCGGCCGGTCTTCGCCGAGCACGAACGGCAGTTCCTGGCCGGGTTCCTGGCCGGTCTGGGCAGCGTCCCCCCGCCGGCGGCCCTGGTGCCCGTCCTGCCCGCGCAGGCCCCGGTCGCCCCGGACCGCGCGCTGTGGGTCAACGGCGTGCTGGCCGGGATGTTCTCCCGCACCGCCCCGGCCGCGGCGCCGCGGACCCCCGGGGCGACGGACGGCGACGGACGGCCCGCGGCGCGGGCGACCGGGCGGCAGGAGGCCGGGCCGCAGGGGCGCGAGGTGGTCGTGCTGTGGGCCTCGCAGACCGGGAACGCCGAGGAGGCGGCCGGCGTGGCCGCCGTCCGGCTGGACGAGGCGGGCTGGCGGCCGACACTGCTCAGCATGGACGACCGCAGCCCGGACGCGCTGCCGCCCGGCGTCCCCGTCCTCTTCGTCACCAGCACCTTCGGCGACGGCGACGCACCGGACAACGGCGCCGGGTTCTGGACGGCGCTGTCCGCGCTCTCCGACCGGGACCGGGCCGCGATCGGGGCGTTGCGCTACGCCGTCCTGGCCCTCGGCGACTCCAGTTACGAGGACTTCTGCGGCCACGGGCGCCGCCTCGACCAGCGCCTCGGCGAACTGGGCGCCACCCGGCTGGCACCCCGGGCCGACTGCGAACCCGATGACGACGAGACCGCCGCCCACTGGCTCGGCCAGGTCCTGGCGGCCCTGGCCGAGCACGCCGAACAGCCGCCCGGTGCCGCACCGGACGGCCCGGCGGCGACACCGCCCGCCACGGCACCCCGCACCGCGGCCGTCGACCGCACCGCGCCCGCCCGGCCCGCCGCGCCCGCCGACCGCGGTTCCGGGTACACCAAGGCCTCCCCGTTCGCCACCCTGCTGATCGGCAACCGCCTGCTCAGCCTGCCCGGCTCCGCCAAGGAGATCCGGCAGTACGCCTTCGACACCCGCGGCGGCGACCGCGGGGACCTCGCCTACGAGGCCGGCGACGCCCTCGGCGTCTGGCCCGTCAACTGCTCCGCCCTGGTGACCGAGTGGCTGGCCGTCACCGGCCTCGACCCCGCCGAGGGCGTCGAGCTGGCGGACGGCGGGCCCGTCCCGCTCGGCGAGGCCCTCCGCACCCGCCTGGAGATCGCCAGGCTCACCCCCGACCTGCTGCGCTTCGTCGCCGAGCGCACCGGCGACCGCGACCTCAGGCGGCTGCTGCGCCCGGACAACAAGGGCGAGCTGGCCAAGTGGAGTTGGGGCCGCCAGGCGGTCGACATCGTCGGCGCCCACCCGGTGCGGGCGAGCGCGCAGGAGTGGGCCGGGGTGCTCAAGCGGCTGCAGCCCCGGCTGTACTCGATATCGTCCAGCCCGCTGGCCCACCCCGGCGAGGTCCGGCTCACCGTGTCGGTCGTCCGCTACGGCAACGACCTCGGCCGGGCCCGCAAGGGCGTCTGCTCCACCTACCTGGCCGACGCCGCCGACGACGGCCCGGTCCCGGTGTTCGTCCAGCGCTCGCCGCACTTCCGTCCGCCCGCCGACCCGGCGACACCCATGATCATGGTGGGTCCCGGCACCGGGGTGGCGCCCTTCGTCGGCTTCCTGGAGGAGCGGCGGGCCCGCGGCCACACCGCCCCCAACTGGCTGTTCTTCGGCGAGCAGCGCGCCGCCACCGACTTCTACTACCGCGAGGAGCTCGCCGCGTTCCGGGCCTCCGGCCACCTGGACCGCCTCGACCTGGCGTTCTCCCGTGACCAGCGGTCGAAGATCTACGTGCAGGACCGGATGCGCGAGCACGGCCCCCGTCTGTGGAACTGGCTGCAGAACGGTGCCCACTTCTACGTCTGCGGGGACGCCGGCCGGATGGCCAGGGACGTCGACCGGGCCCTGCGCGAGATCGTCTCGGCGCACGGCGGCCTGGGCGAGGACGAGGCCGCCGCGTACGTCAAGCAGCTGGCCGCCGACAAGCGCTACGTCCGCGACGTCTACTGACGGCGGCGGGGCCCCTCGTACTCCGAGCGGAGCGGGAGGAACGGTCCCGACCGCCCGACCGCCCGATCAGTGGCAGGCGGCGCCGGAGGTCTTCCAGGTGGCGGCGTCGACCATGGTGGCGGGGGCGAAGGACTCCGCGGGCATCTCCCGGCCGTCCCTGAGCCGGTCGTAGACGGTCTGGACGGCGAGTGCCCCCACGGCCCTGCCGTTGATGAACAGGGCGGCCCGCATGCCGGTCGGCCTGCCGGAGACCCAGTTGCGGCAGGCGAGGTAGGCGCCGAGGCCGACGCCGATCACGTGGTCGGGGCCGACCCCGGCCTCCTGCAAGGCGGTGACGGCGCCCTGGACGTTCTCGTCGTTGCAGCCCCAGACCACCCAGTGCCGGACGCCGGAGCGCTCGGCCGCGACCGTCGCCGCCACCTTCTGCTGCGCGCCGGCCACCGTGTTGTCGGTGCCGAGGTCGAGCGTGGTCACCTGGCCCGCCTGGAGGAAGGCCTCGGCCGCGGCGTCCACCCGCTCCCGGCAGACGCTCACGTCGTGCCGCCAGACCGACACCACCCGGGTGTCGGCCGGCTTCCACCCGGCCTTGCGGTACTCCTCGGCCGCCCGCCGGCCGACCTCGAAGCCGGTCTGCGCGCTGCTGAAGCCCACCCGGGGCACCAGCCGCTTGTGGGCGCAGACGGCCGGGTCGGCGAGGTTGGTGCAGATCTGATCGTCGGAGGCCAGCAGCACGACCCCGGCGTCCCGGGTGATCCTGGCGACCTCCGGGCCCACCACCGGGTCCGGCACCACGACGATCACCCCGTGGGCCCCGGCCCCGACGGCGGACCGCACCTCCCGGACGGTCCGGTCGGCGTCGGTGCCGACGTCGACCACCTTCAGTTGGACGCCGAGCTCGGCGGCCCTGGCCCGGGCCCCGTCCGCCTCGTCGAGGAAGTACTGCTGGTCGCCCTGCTTCTGCAGGTAGACGAGGGAGATCGGCCCCTTGACCCGGGCGGCCGCGTCCGAGGACTTCGGCTGACCGGCGGAGCAGGCGGGGAGGCACAGCAGGGTGAGAGCGGCGATGACGGCGACTCTCGTGCGGTACGCCGTGACACGGAACATGGGGCCCTCTGATGAGCGTCACGGACCGGGCCGCCGGTCCGCGAGCGGGTCGGTCGCGCCGGCCCTCGGGGGTGGGCGCGGGCCGGTGACCGGCCGCGTCCCGGGGCGGGCGGAGGCCGGTGCCGGGTGGACGGCGCCGAGCCACCACTGTTGGTTGTAGCGGGTGTTGCGCTCCCGCCGCCGCAACGACTCGCCGTGCCCGCCGTTCTGGCCCCGGACCACGCCGTAGGGTGCGAACTGCCCTTCGAGTCCGCATACTTGGTGCGATCCACCACCGGCCGCCGGCGGGCGGGCCGGCGTGCCGGTCGGCGGGCCCCGGCGTCGACCGGCACAGTGGAGCCGTGCGCATCCTGCTGATCTCGGACACCCACGTGCCGGCCCGGGCCCGCCTGCTGCCCGCCGCCCTGCTGACGGCCGTCGACGAGGCGGACGTGGTCGTGCACGCCGGCGACTGGGTCGACGAGGCCACCCTCGACCTGCTGGAGGCCCGGGCCCGGCGGCTGGTCGCCGTGCACGGCAACAACGACGGACCGGCGCTGCGTGCCCGGCTGCCGGAGGTCGCCCGGGCCGAGCTGGACGGGCTGCGGCTGGCCGTCGTCCACGAGACCGGCCCGGCCCGGGGCCGCGAGGGCCGCTGTGACGACCGCTTCCCCGGCACCGACGTGCTGGTGTTCGGACACAGCCACATCCCCTGGGACAGCGTGACCCCCGCCGGGCTGCGCCTGCTGAACCCGGGATCCCCCACCGACCGCCGCCGACAACCGGCCGGCACCTTCCTGACCGCGGTGATCACCGCGGGCCGCCTGGCGGGGGTGCGGCTGCACGAGCTGCCGCCGCGCACCCGACCGGGCGACCGGAGCCGCCCCGACGCTTGAGCACCGCCCGGACGGGTACGTGCCGAGAATGAGCACCTCTTCCCGCGACAACCACGACCGCCACCCCGCCGCGGAGGAGGAGCCGGGCCGCGGCCGCCCCGCCGCCACCGGGATCGAGCCCCTCACCCTCGGCGTCGAGGAGGAGTACCTGCTGCTCGATCCGCAGACCGGCCTGCCGTTGCCCCGCGTCGAGGAGGTCCGGGCCGCCGCCGACCTGCACCCCGCGCTGGAGAGCGCGGAGGTCCAGCCGGAGCTGCTCCAGTCCCAGGTGGAGATCGCCACCCCGGTCTGCCGGGACCTCTCCGAGGTGGGCGGCCACCTGCTGCGCCTGCGGCACTCCCTCGCGGCCGCCGCCGAGTCCTCCGGCTGCCACCTGGCGGCCTGCGGCACCGCCCCGTACGCGGACACCACCCCGCCGGCGATCACCGACGCGCCGCGCTACCGCTCCATCCACCAGGACTTCTCCCGGCTCGCCGACGAGAACCTGATCAACGGCATGCACGTCCACGTGGGCATCCCCGACCGGCAGACCGGCGTCGCCGTCCTCAACCGCCTGCGGCCCTGGCTGCCGCTGCTGGTCGGGCTGGCCGCGAACTCCCCGCTCTGGTACGGCACCGACACCGGCTTCTCCAGCTGGCGCACGGTGGTCTTCAACCGCTGGCCGATCAGCGGCGTGCCGCCGCGGTTCGCCGACGCGGACGACTACGACCGGCGGATCACCGAACTCCAGGACGCCGGGATGATCCGGGACCGCGGGCAGCTCTACTGGCAGGCCCGGCTGTCCGAGCGCTACCCGACCCTGGAGGTGCGGGCCATGGACGTGCAGCTGCGCGCCGACGAGGCCGTGATGCTCGCCGGGCTGGTCCGGGCGCTCGCCACCACCGTGATGCTGGAGGAGCGGGACGGGCACCCGGCGCCCTCCCGGCCGCCGGAGAGCCTGGCCGGCGCGGGCTGGCACGCCGCCCGGTACGGGCTGACCGAGGCGCTGCACGACCCGTTCACCGGCCGGCTGCGGCGGGTCGGCGACGTGGTCAGCGACCTCGTCGAGTACCTGACCCCGGCGCTCGCGCTGGCCGGCGACGAGCGGGAGGTGACCTCCCTGCTGCACCGGCTGTTGCAGGAGGGCAACGGCGCGGACCGGCAGCGCCGCGCGCTGGAGAAGCACGGGCGCCGCGGTCTGGTCGACATGATCGCCGAGGAGAGTGCCGCCTCCTGACCCGGGGCGGGCCGTCAGGCCGCCGACGGCCGGATGTTCTGGTTCAGCCGGAACAGGTTGGTCGGGTCGTACTCCTCCTTGACCCGCACCAGCCGGTCGTAGACGGCCTGCGGGTACGCCGCCCGCACCTTGTCCTCGGCCGCGTCCCCGGTGAAGTTGACGTACGTCGCACCGTTGCCGTGCCGCGCGATGTCCTCCCGGGCCGCCCGCGCCCACGCGGTGGGCCCGTCGAAGCCGGCCGCGTCCGGGGAGCGCGCGATCACGTTGCACATGACGCTCGCGTCCCGCTGGCTGAAGGCGGTCGCGTCGGCCGGCACCCGGGCGAAGGCGCCGCCCAGCTGGTGCAGGTGCACCTCGCTGAAGGGCGTCGGCGACGCCAGGTGCGCGGCCAGGACGGAGTCGATCGCGGCGTCCGTCGGCTCGACGAAGGCCGAGGTGAAGTAGTTGTGGGCGCCGCGCGTCCACAGCGGGTCCAGCAGCGCCTGCATGCCCAGGTACGGCATCGGGCCGAGGACGTCGGCGATCGGGGTGCCGAGGGTGCGCAGCGGCCGGACGGCGGCCTCAGCGGCCTCGGCCGGGCCCGCGTACATCGCGGCGATCACCACGATCCGGGTGCCGTGCACGTCCTCGGGCAGGAACGGCAGCGGGGGTGCGGTGGTCAGGTTGACCAGGGTGGTGAGCTCGTCCGGCATCGCGGCGCAGGCCTCACGCCACCGGGTGATCACCTGCCGGGCCTGGTCGAGCGGGTAGACGACCAGCCCGGCGAGCACCTGCGGCCCCACCGGGTGCAGCTCGAACTCGAACGAGGTGACGACCCCGAAGTTGCCGCCGCCGCCGCGCAGCGCCCAGAACAGCTCGGCGTTCTCCTCGGCACTGGCGTGCACCAGCCGGCCGTCCGCGGTGACCAGGTCGGCCGCCACCAGGTTGTCGCTGGCCAGACCGTCCCGGCGGACCAGCCATCCGAAGCCGCCGCCCAGGGTGAACCCGGCGATGCCGGTCGAGGTGACCAGGCCACCGGTCACCGCGAGGCCGAACGCCTGCGTCTCGTGGTCGAGTTCGCCCCAGGTCAGCCCGGCCTGGGCGACCACCCGGCGGCGGTCGGGGTCGACCCGCACACCCTTCATGCCGGACAGGTCGATGACGATCCCGCCGTCGCAGGTCGAGAAGCCCGCGATGCTGTGGCCGCCGCCGCGCACCGCGACCAGCAGGTCCTGGCTACGGGCGAACTCGACCGCCCGGATCACGTCGGCCGTCCCGGCGCAGCGCACCACCAGGGCCGGCCGCCGGTCGTGGGCGGCGTTCCAGACCGCCCGGGCCTCGTCGTACGCGGGGTCGTCGGGGCGCACCACGGTGCCGCGCAGCGCGGCCTCCAGCTCGCCGATGGTGGCGTCCCCGAGGACTCCTGCTGCCGTGTCGGTGGACATCGTGGGCCTCCTTGCTCCGGGCCTCGCTCGCTCCTGGCTCCGGTTCCGGTCTCGCTTCGATACCGGGAACGTTAGGAGGCGCCGCTTTGCAGCCGGTTAGCGTCGGCTTTGCACCGCCGTGCGCCGCAGGTGGGCGAGGCCCCGGACGTCCCCCAGCCGGGTGAAGAGCGCCCGCGCGCGGGCCTCGGCCGCCTCGGCGGCGGGCCGGTCGCCCCCGGCGCGGGCGAGGTCGCGGAGCATGACCGCGACCCAGCCCACCGCGCACACCGACCCGGGCACGCCGTCGAGCGCCAGGGCCCGGGTGAACCGCTCCCCGGCCCCGGTCCGGTCGCCGGCGGCGCGGGCGACCAGACCGAGGTGGAGCAGGCTGTTGGTGAGCCCCGGGATGTCGTCGGTCTCCTCGAACCCGGCGCGGGCCCGGCCGATCGCCGTGCGGGCGCCGTCGAGGTCGCCGACCGCCGTCGCCAGCAGGCCGAGGCTGCCGAGGGTGATCCCGACCTCCCGGCGGTCGCCGAGCCGGCGCCTGATCAGCAGGCCCGCCTCCAGGTGGGTCCGTGCCTCCTCGTACGCCCGGCGGGCGCGGCACAGGTTGCCGAGGGTGTTGAGCGCCAGCGCCTCGCCCCGGGCGTCGCCGAGCGTGCGGAAGTGCCCGACGCTCTCCTCGGCCCGGGTGCGGGCCTCGTCCGCGGCGCCGTCCAGCAGGAGGGCCCTGGCGAGGTTGGCCAGCGCGTAGCCGCGGGCCTGTGCCGCCCGCACCAGCCGTCCGACCAGCACGGTCTCCTCGAAGAACACCGAGGCGCCGGCCGGGCCGTCCGCCTCGACCGTGTACCCGGGGGTCATCACCGGGAAGAACGGGCGGGCGTCGCCGTCGGCCTCGGCGAGCAGCCGCAGGCTGGTGGTGAAGGACTCCCGGGCGGCCGGGCCGTCCCCGCGGCAGACCGCCGCGACGCCCCGCTGGTGGGCGGCGGCCGCGAGCAGGGTCGGTGCGCCGTCGGCGAGTTCGCCGGCCCGGTCGAGGGCGGCCGCGGCCTCGTCCCAGCTGCCGTGCATCCACAGCAGCAGCGCCTGCTGGTGGTGCGCGGTCGCCCGGGCGGGCCGGTCCCCCCGGGCCCGGTGGATCGCGACGACCTCCGCGCCGATCGCCGGCAGCCGGGAGGCGTCGCCGAGCCGGATCGCCAGGACGCCCTGCCCGACCAGCGCCCGGGCCCGCAGGGGGGTCGGCTCGGGTGCGGCGGCGAGCGCGTCGTCCAGCCGGCGCCACCCCTCGGCGAGGTAGCCGCGCTCGGCCCAGAACAGGCGCAGGGCGACGGCCAGCCGCAGCGCGTCCCCGGGGTCGCCGTCGAGGGCCGAGCGCAGCGCGGCGCGGAGGTTGTCGTGGTCGGCCTCCAGGCGCAGCGAGGTGGCGGGCTCCCCGGTCGCCGGGTGCGGGTCCCCGGGCCGGGGGCCGCGCAGCTGCCCGTCCGGCGCGTCCGGGTCGTACGACTCGGCGAGCGCGAGGTAGAAGTCGCGGTGCCGGCGCTCCGTCGCGGGGGCCTCCCCGCTCTCGCGCAGCCGCTCCCGGGCGTACTGGCGGATCGTCTCCAGCAGCCGGTAGCGCACCTCCTCGTCGTGGCGTTCGACCAGGACCAGCGACTTGTCGACCAGTCGACCCAACAGGTCCAGGACGCCCGCGGGTTCGGTGCCGTCGGTGCACACCTGTTCCACGGCGGCCAGCGCGAAGCTCCCGGTGAACACCGCCAGCCGGCGGAGCAGCACCCGCTCCTCGGGGGAGAGCAGCTGGTGGCTCCACCGCAGGGTGGCCAGCAGGGTCTGATGGCGGGTCACCGCGTGCCGGCTGCCCTGGCCGAGCAGGGTGAGCGCGTCGTCCAGCCGTTCGGCGATCTGGCGCGGCGCCAGCATCCGGACCCGGGCGGCCGCGAGTTCCAGGGCCAGCGGGATCCCGTCCAGGCGGAAGCAGATCTGGGCGACGGCCGCCGCGTTGTCCTGGTCCAGCCGGAAGTCCGGGACGACCTCGGCGGTCCGTTCCACGAACAGCCGTACGGAGGCGAACCGGCCGAGCTCGTCCGGCGGCGGCAGCCGGTGGAGGTCCGGCAGCCCGAGCGAGGGGACCCGCCAGGTGCGCTCGCCGTAGGCCTGCAACGGCTCGCGGCTGGTCGCCAGCACGACCACCCCCGGGCAGCGGGCCAGGAGTTCGGCGACCAGCGCCGCGCACGACTCGATCAGGTGCTCGCAGTTGTCGAGCAGCAGGAGCAGCTCCCGCCCGGCGAGCTGGGCGACCAGCGCGGCCTGGCGCCCGGTGCCGGAGGAGAGCTGGAGGCCGAGGGTCGCGGCGACCGCGTCCGGGACGAACCCCGGGTCGGTGACGGCGGCGAGGTCGACGAACCACACCCCGTCGCGGACGGACTCCACGCGGCGGTCCGCCACGGCGAGCGCCAGCCGGGTCTTGCCGCAGCCGCCCGGGCCGGTCAGGGTCAACAGCCGGCTGCGTGCGAGCAGTTCGCCGACCTCGCCGACCTCCCGGCGGCGGCCGATGAAGCTGGTGGTCTGCGCCGGCAGGTTGTGGCGGTGGCCGGCGCCGGCGGGTTCCTCCTCGACCGAGCCCGCCAGCAGGTCCCGGTAGAGCTCGCGGGTCTGTGGGTCGGGGTCGGAGCCGGTGTCGTCGCGCAGGCCGTCCCGCAGCCGCTCGTAGACCGCCAGCGCCTCCGGCCGCCGCCCGGTCGCGGCGAGGGCCCGCATCAGTGCCCGGTGGCCCGGCTCGGTCAGCCCGCCGCCGGCGGCCTCCAGCACCTCGACGGCCTCCGCGGCGCGGCCCTCCCGCTCCAGCGCCTCGGCGAGGGCAGGCCGCAGCGCGCCGCGGCGGGCGGCGACCGCGTCGCGGGTCTCCTGCGTCCACGGCTCGAAGGTGTCCTCGGGCAGCAGTTCGCGCTCCGCGAGCACGAGCGCCGCGCGCCGCTCGGCGGACCCGCCGTCCGCGGCCCGGCGGACGGCCTGCGCCAGCTCGTCGAGGTCGGTCCGGACGCCGCCGTCCGGTCCGAGCAGCAGCACGTCGTCGCGGATCAGCACCACGTCACCGGGCGCCCCGGCGGTGGCCAGCGCCCGGCGGACGGCGTGCAGGGCCTGGTGGAGGTTGTTGGCGGCGGCCGCCGGATCGAGGTCCGGCCACAGCAGGTCGTAGACCCGGTCCCGGTGCAGGCGGTGGCCGGGCGCCAGCGCCAGCAGCTTCAGTACGCTCCTGGCCTTGCGCAGCCGCCAGGCTCCGGCCGCGACGGACCGGCCACCGACCGTGACGTCGAAGCCACCGAGCAGACAGATGTGCACTTCGTCGGCCATGTCGGCCCCAACGCAGGCTACCGGGCGGGCGGGTCCATTTTACCGGCCCGCCCCGCCCGCCGCCGTGGCTTGCGGGGGCAGGCCGGCCGGGCGGTCACAGCCGGACGACCACCAGGGCCGTGTCGTCGGTGCTCCCGGCGGCCAGCTCGGCGAGCAGGGCGTCGGCGATCCGCTCGGGGCCGAGGGCGCGGTGCCGTACCGCGCCGGCGGTCAGCCGGGCGAGGCCCACGTCGATGTCCTCGCCGCGCCGTTCGACGAGCCCGTCGGTGTAGAGGATCAGCGTGGCGCCGGGCCGGTAGCGCGTGACGGCCTGGGAGCGGGGGGCGGTGTCGTCCCAGGCCCCGAGGGGCGGATCGGTCGCGCCGTCCAGCAGTCGGGACGTGCCGTCGGCCTCGACCAGCACCGGCGGCGGGTGCCCGGCGCAACTGTAGGTGACGGTCCGCTCGGTGCGGTCGATGACGGTCTGGACGGCGGTGGTGGCGAGCGCGCCCTCGACGGTGAGGGCGAACAGCGCCAGCGTCTTGAGGGCCTCGGCGGGCCGGCAGGTGGCGCGGATGGCGGCGTTCAGGGCGCTGTTGAGCCGCCCCATGACGCCGGCCGCTTCGATACCGTGGCCCACCACGTCGCCGACCGCGACGGCGACGTGCCGCTCGTCGAGGTCGAGCAGGTCGTACCAGTCCCCGCAGACGTTCATCGAGCTCGTCGCGGGCAGGTACCGGACGGCCGCGAAGTCGCGGTGCACGGCCTGGACGGACGGCAGCAGGGCGCGCTGAAGGGTGACCGCGACCTCGCGCTCGCGGGCGTGGGCGTCCCGGAGCTGCTCGTTGACCTCCTGCAGCTCCTGGCCGCGGGCCAGCAGGTCGGCGGCCATCTGCTCCTCGCGCGTCAGCGACCGCCGGCGCCCGTCCCGGCCGCGGCCGCCCCTCAACTGCCGGACCAGCGCGGTGACCTCCTCCACCCGGTGCAGGATCAGCTTCACCGTGCCGTCGACGTCCAGGACCGGGGTGTTGACGGTGCTCCAGTAACGCTCCTCGAACGCCCCGGAGTGGTCCGCAGGCTCGACGTCGTACTCGTGCAGGGCCATGCTGTCGCGCTGCCCCGTCCGCAGGACCCGGGCGAGGGAGGCGCGCAGCTTGTCGACGCCGTCGGCCGCCGGGGCCGCGGGGTTGTCGGGGAAGACGTCGAAGAGGTACCGGCCGACCAGCTCGGCGAGGGTGCGGCCGGAGACCTGCAGGTAGGCGTCGTTCGCGTCGACCATGATCAGGTCCGGGGTGAGGACCAGCATCGGACTCGGCGCGGCGCGGAAGGCCGCCGCGTAGTCGACATCCAGCCCGGTCACGTGGCTCCCAGGAAACGAAGGTCCCCTTCGGTGCTGCCAATCTACTGAAGAACGACCGGGTCTTCCTGCGGGCGGCCGTCGGCGGGTGCCGGGGCTCAGCGGGCGGCGGCCGGTCCGGGGCGGTCCGCGGCGGCGAGCAGGACGTGCACCGTCGCCGCCATGGTGTGCTGCGCAGCCCCGGTGTCCAGGCCGCTGCTGCGCCAGTGGTACCAGGCGCTCCAGGTGGTGACGGCGTCCAGCGCGTTGAGCAGGTCGGTCCGGCGGCCGTCCGGCAGCCGGTCGAGCTCCTCGGCGAAGATCTGGGCGAGCCGCAGCCGGGCGAACTCCATCAGCTGCCCGACCACCTGCCGGACCCGCTCGGAGGGGTTCTCCAGCCGCATGATCGCGAGACGGGTGGGGGTGAGCCCCTCCAGTACGCGGGCGCGCTGCTCGACGAGCGCGGCGACCCGCAGCGCCCGGGGACCCGCGGTCGGCAGCGGGTGGACCTGGGCCGTCAGCTGGTCCAGACGGCGCGCGACGGCGACGTCCACCAGCTGCGCCATGTCGGCGAAGTGATGGAACACCAGCCGCCGGGACACCCCGGCCCGCTCGGCGACCCGCTCGGCGGGGAAGTGCGAGCACCCCTCGTCCAGCAGGGAGAGCATCGCGTCGGCGATCCGCTCCCGGCTCTGCCGCCCCCGCTCGGTACGGCCGTCCGGCCCCGGCTGCTTCATCTCGGAGCCCTCCGCGTTCGCTCGCCCCGAGGTTACTGCACCCGCAGTGCAACGGCGGTGGCCGGACGCCTCAGGCCGCGGGCCGGTGCCGGTCGGCGCCCCCGGCGGAGGCGTCGGCGTCGTCCGGCAGCCGCTGCTCCGACCAGATGGTCTTGCCGCGGCTCTCGAACCTGGTGCCCCACCGCTCGCCCAGCTGCCCGACCAGGAAGAGCCCCCGGCCGCCCTCGTCGGTGGGCCGTGAGCGTCGCAGGTGCGGTGCGGTGCTGCTGGTGTCGGAGACCTCGCAGATCAGCGTGCGGTCCAGGACCATGCGCAGCCGGATCGGCGCGCTGCCGTAACGGAACGCGTTGGTGACCAGCTCGCTGACGATCAGCTCGGTCGAGAACGCCAGCTCCGCCAGGCCCCACACCCCGAGTTGGTGCTCCGCGAGCCGGCGGGCGGTGCCGACGACCCGGGGATCGTCCGGAAGGGTCCAGATCGCGACGCAGTCCTCGCCCAGCTCCGCCGTCCGGGCCAGCAGCAGGCCGGCGTCGTGGGCGGTACGGGCGGGCGTCAGCGCGTAGGCGGCGTCGTCGCACAGCTGCCGCAGGCTGTGGTCGGGGTGCGCCATCACTCGTTCGAGGATCTGGGCGGGGCCGGTGCCGCCGGCGCCGCGGCCGGCCGAGGCGAGACCGACGGTGTGCAGGGCCAGCAGGCTGCCCGCCGGCAGTTCGACCGACAGCGTCTCGTAGCCGCCGGCGCCGGTGCCCAGCGGCGGGCCCTCCGGGAGGACGAAGGGCACCGGCTCGCCGTTCGGGGCGACGATCACCGGGGCCGGGTGGTCGGCCCCGGCGAGGCTGCAGATCCGGGTGGCCGGGTCGTAGACGGCGTACAGGCACGAGGCCAGCGGCCGCAGGCCCGGTCCGCGCCCGCCGCCGGGCTCCCACTGCTCGGCGTTGAGGGTCCGGGCGGTCTCGTCCAGGCAGCTGAGCAGTTCGTCCGGCGGCAGGTCGCGGACGGCGAGCGTGCGCAGCGCCGTCCGCAGCTGCCCCATGGTGGCGGTGGCCTCGATGCCGTGCCCGGCCACGTCCCCGACGGTCAGGGCGACCCGCGCGCCGGAGAGCGGGATCACGTCGTACCAGTGGCCGCCCCCGCCGGCGGTGCCGGGCACGTTCAGGTGCCCGGTCTCCACGGCCGTCAGCGGCGGCGGGTCCTTGGGCAGCAGGTGCCGTTGCAGGGCCGCGGCGATGGTGTGCTCACGGGTGTAGCTGAGCGCGTTGTCGATCGTGAGCGAGGCCCGCCCGGCCAACTCCCGGGCCACCTGGAGGTCCGCCTCCTCGAACGGTTCGTCCCGCTCGTATCGGTAGTGGGCGACCACCCCCAGGACCGCGTCGTGGGCCAGCAGCGGTGTGACGATCATCGAGTGGACCCCGACCTCCGCGAGCCGCTTCGCCCGGTCGGGTTCGGCCGGCAGCCACGGCTCGTCGGAGGAGACGCGGCGCAGCAGCCGCGGCGCGGCGTCGGTCATGCTGCGGGTGAACGGGGTGGGGAAGGCGAAGGTGGTCAGGCCGTCGGGCTCGACGAGTCCGGCGCCGCCGGCGACCGACCGGAAGGCGGTCCGCCGCAGCGGCACGTCCGCCGGGACCGGCCCGGGCTTCAGCGGTTCGCCGCGCAGCACCTCGTCGAGCAGGTCCACGCTGACCGCGTCCGCGAACAGCGGCACCGCGGCGTCGGCGAGCTCCACGGCGGTGCGGCGGGCGTCCAGCGTCGTGCCGATCGACCGGTGCGCGAGGGCCAGCACGGCGAGGCGCTGCGTCGCCGCCTGCCCCAGGGTGACGTCCTGCGCGGACGCCACGCCGAGCACGGTGTGGTCGGCGGCGCGCAACCGGAACATCGAGACGGACAGCACGATCCGCTCCACCGGACGGGACGGGGACAGGCCGCTCACCAGGTGTTCGCGCACCGGCTCGCCGGTCTTCAGCACCTGCGCGGCCAGCGCCTCCAGCTCGTCCGTGTCGAAGCCCGGCGCGAACTCGCCCAGCCGGTGCCCCACCACGCTGCTCACCGCGACGCCCTTGATGCCCCGGCTCGCCGTGTTGTAGCGCACGATCCGCAGGTCGGTGTCGAAGACGAACAGTCCGACCGGCGCCTGGCTGAACAGGGCGTCGAGTATCTCCGCGGCCCGTTGCTCCCGCTCGGTTCCCGACACCGCTCGCACCTCCCGACGGCAGCTGCTGCCTCGGCACCGCGACGTACACCACGACGCACACCGCGATGTACACCACGATGGCAGAGGCGCCGCCCGTGGCAAGTCCGCGGGCGGCGGCGCGGGACCACGCGAAGCCGTCCAGCGCCTCAGGACCTGAGGTCCGCCGTGCCGCACGGCGTCGACGACCGCCTCCCGTACGGCCGGGCCGATCCGGTGGCGGCCGTCCTCGCGAGCCCCGGCCTCACGGTGCGGGCTGTCGCACGGACGCTCCGTGGGCGACCGGCCCCGATGGGGCGGGCCGGTCGCCGGGCCGGGTCGGGGTGCCCGGCCCCAGCAGCGGGCGTAGCGTCACTGCTATGGGCGTTGATCGGACCGAGCCGGGGGCTGCGCCGTCGCGCCGACGGCCGGGAGCGCTGCGGCGCGCGGGAGCGACCCGTGCCGGCCGCCGGTGACGCGGCCTGGTGGGACGAGCGGCTCGACGAGGCGCTGACCGCCGTCGTGGACGAGTGCGGCGCCTCCTCGGGGGGCGTCTACCTGCTCCCCGACCACGAGGACGTCCTGCACCTGGCCGCCGTCCGCGGCCTGCCCGCCGAGTTCATCGCCCCGTGGACCAGGACCGCCCTCGCCGCCCCGGCACCCACCAGCGACGCCCTGCGCGAGCACCGGCTCGTCTGGTCCGGCAGCCAGCAGGACTTCGCCCGGATGTACCCGCGCATCGCCGTCACCATGCCGTACCACTTCGCGCTGGCGGCCGCCCCGATCCGCACCGCCGAACGCCGCTGGGGCGCGCTGCTGCTGCTGTGGCCCGGTGCCCACCCGCCGCACCTCACGCCCGTCGAACGCGATCGCATCACCGCAGGCAGCGACCGCCTCGCCGACCTGCTCGCCCGCGCGGCGGGCGTCGGCCTGCCGGTCACCGCGCCCGGCCGGCCGCGCGTCCTGCCGCTCCAGCTGGACGAGGCCAAGCTGCCCGCGAGCGCCGCGACCGCCTTCGCCGAACGCCTCCCGGGCGGCAGCTGCGGGCTCGACCTGAACGGGCGGGTCACCTTCCTCACCGAGGCCGCCTGCGACCTGCTCGGCGCCGAGCGCGAGGACCTGCTCGGTGCGATCCCCTGGCAGGCCCTGCCCTGGCTCGACGACCCGGTCTACGAGGACCGCTACCGCGCGGCGATCATCAGCCGCCAGCCGGTCGCGTTCACCGCGCTGCGCCCCCCGGACCATTGGCTGGACTTCCGGCTCTACAGCGGCGAGGACGGGATCAGCGTCCGGATCACCCCGGCCAACAGCGGGCCCGACGCCGCCGCCGTGCCGGCCCGCCCCCGGCCGGCGCCGGTCTCCCGGGCCGGCCAGCTCTACCAGATCATGCACCTGGCGGCCGCCCTCACCGAGGCCGTCACCGCGGACGACGTGATCGCCCTGGTGGCCGAGCAGATCATGCCGGCCTTCGACGCCCAGGGGCTCGCCATGATGAGCGCCGAGGACGGCCGCCTCCAGGTCACCGGCTACCGCGGCTACACCGCGGAGCAGATGGACCGCTTCAACAGCATCCCGCTGGACGAACGCATCGCCCCCATGATGCGCGCGATCACCGCCGGCGCCCCCGGCTTCTTCGGCGCCCCCGCCGAACTCGCCCGCGCCTACCCCGAGGTCCCGCAGGTCACCGGCAAGAAGGCCTGGGCGGTCCTGCCGCTGATCACCTCCGGCCGCCCGGTCGGCTGCTGCCTGCTCGCGTACGACGAACCGCACCGCTTCGCCGCCGACGAACGCACCGTCCTCACGTCACTCGCCGGCCTGATCGCCCAGGCGCTGGACCGCGCCCACCTCTACGACACCAAGAGCCGGCTCGCCCACGGCCTCCAGCAGGCCCTGCTGCCGCACGCCCTGCCCGCCGTCGCCGGACTGCGGATCGCCTCGCGCTACCTGCCCGCCACCCGCGGCATGGACATCGGCGGGGACTTCTACGACCTGATCCGGCTCGGCCCGACCGAGGCGGCCGCCGTGATCGGCGACGTCCAGGGCCACAACGTGCCGGCGGCCGCGCTGATGGGGCAGGTCCGCACCGCCGTCCACGCCACCGCGGGCGCCGCCCCCGACCAGGTCCTCGTCCGCGCCAACCGGCTGCTCTGCGACCTCGACCCGGACCTCTTCACGACCTGCCTGTACGCCCACCTGGACCTCGCCGCGCACCGCGCCTACGTGGTCAGCGCCGGACACCCGCCGCCGCTGCTGCGGCCCCCCGGCGAGGCCACCCGGGTGCTGGACATCCCGCCCGGCCTGCCGCTGGGCGTCGACACCGGCTCCGCCTACCCGATCACCGACGTGCCGTTCGACGTCGGCGCCCTGATGCTCCTGTACACCGACGGCCTGGTGGAGGCCCCCGACACCGACCTCGACCGCGCCCTGGCGGTCGTCGCCGCCCGGCTCGACCGGGCCGCCCCGGACCTGGAGACGGTGGCGACCGACCTGGTCGCCACCGCCCAGCAGTCCGGCCAGCGGGCCGACGACATCGCCACCCTGCTGCTCCGGGCGACACCGCACTGAGCGTGCCCGCGGCCGCCGCGCTACCGCTGCGTCAGCGCGCGCAGCACCTGCGCGGCCCCGGCGGAGTCGGCCACCACGGCGACCAGCGAGCCGTCGGCGAAGCACAGGTCCACCCGCTTCGGCTGACGCGAGCGGACGATCCCCGTCCCGCCCAACTCGGCGCGCCGGAACCGGCCCAGCAACTCCCCGTGGTCGTGGTCCACCAGCAGCACCCCCCGGTCCGTGAAGGCCAGCAGCGCCCGGGTGTGCCGGTACCGCCGGTGGGCCGTCGGACCGGTGCGGACGGCGACCACGAACCGCCCGGCCAGGCTGTCCCAGCCGCCCACGAAGGGCCGGCCGTGGAACATCCGGCGGACGCCCTTGACGGTGGCCTCGGTCAGGGCCTCCGCGACGTCCTCGACGACGTGCCCGAGATCGAGCAGCAGCAACGGGAAGAGCAGCACGGTCATCAGACAGCCGCGCTTCCTCCCGGCCGGGGCCTTCGCCCCCGCCGGCAGCGGCGGCTTCTCGACCCGCAGACGCCTGGGCAGCTCCCGGCGGACGAACCGGTCCAGACCGACGTCGGCCACCCCGTGCAGGTACTCGCCCGGCTCCAGCCAGGCCAACGGCAGCCGGGACCACTCCTCCAACCGCTCGCGGTAGGCCTGTTCGAGCTTGGGACTGCGCTGGGCCGCCATCAGCCGAACGCCTCCTCGATCCTGGTCGTCGGCACGTGGTACGCCGGGGCGGGCTTCTCGCCGTCGAACTCGCGGGTCACCGAGTCGACGAAGGTGTCGCTGCTCAGCGCGTCCCCGACCGGCGCGCCGGGCGTGCCGGTCAGGCCGGTGGCGCCCTGGAACAGCGGGGTCGCGACCGCTCCCTGGAAGCCCTTCAGCGCGGTCGAGGTGAGGAAGCGCTCCGGCGACTTGTACGGGTTCGCCCAACTGCTCGGGCTGAAGGCCGACTTGCCGCCCTTGCGCATCCGGCCGACCATCTTGCGGGCGGCGTTGGCCCGCTTGATCGCCTGCCCGGCCTTCTCGGCCTCCCGCATCTGCTTGATCAGCCGGCGCAGGGTCCGCAGCTTGCGGGCGAGACTGACCGAGACCTTCTCCACCTTGGCGATGAAGACCAGCATCTCGGCCTCCACCACCACCGCGTCCACGATGGTCGCCAGACCCAGCGTCAGCACGTCCGCGACGATGCCGGCCGCGATGGTGACGGCCAGCCACTCGATCGCCTCGCGGATGATCTCCACGACCAGGTCCTGGGCCAGCTTGCACTCCGCGGCCGCCTGGCTGAGCAGCTGCGCGGTCTGCGCCATGTCCTCGGCGGTGGCGTCGATCGCCTCGACGACCTGGCCCATGTGGTTGCCGAACGCCGCCGAGGCCTCGCCGTGCCACTCGGTGGCGAGCCCGTCGGCGCCGCGCCGCAGTTCGGCCGCGACCTCGCGGGTGGCCTGCGCCTGGGCCTGCCACACCTGCGCGGCGGCGGTCAGGGCGCTGGGGTCACCGGTGACCTTCTCCAGCCAGCCCATCAGCGGCGTCTTCTCCAGCGCCCACCGGACGGCGTCGTCGATGCCCGAGTCGATCGCGCCCTGGGCCGGGTTGTGGATCTCCGGGATCGGGAGCAGCGGCTCCTTCAGGAAGTCCCGGGTCCACTTGTACGCGCCCGCGACGTCGGCGGCGGTGCTCATCGGCCGTCACCCGTGCCCATCATGGTCCGGATGTCCTCGTCGGCGCCGCGGTAGTTGTCCGCGGTGACCTCCAGGCCCTCGGCCGCGTGGTCCAGCACGTCCATCAGGTCGGAGAGGTTCTGCTGCTCCGACACCGCGTGGTCGTTGTAGCCCTCGTGCAGCTCGTCCGAGTCCGGGAGGTGGCCGAAGGCGCCCCCGGGTATCTGGACGGCCCCCAGGGCGGCCTGGATGCGGGCGAGTTGGTCGCGCTGCTGCTCGATGACGGCCGCGTAGCGTTGCAGCACCTCCGGCTGCACTCGGATGTCCGGCGCACTCATGTCTGCCTCACCCTTCCCCCGTTGTCCTGTCCGGCCGCTCTCCGTCCGGCGTGGTGCACCGTGGTGCGCCGATCGGCTGCCGATCGCCCCCCGGGTGCGCGACGAAGCGTAATGTATGACGTTTGGCCAGGTCATATGGGGTGGACCGGTGTGCCGGCGGCGCGCGATGTGCTCCGGATCCGCGCATCGGGCACGCAACCGCCACGGCGGCCGCGGCGTCCGGCGGGCCCCGGCCGTCAGCGCCAGGTGTCGTCGACCGTGAGGGTCCCGGTGGGCGGGGTGGTGGCGGTGCGGTTCGGGCCGTTCTCCCAGGTGACGCCGCCGTCGGCGTCCCGGCGCAGGTACTTGTACTGGACGGCGGTGCCGGGAGGCAGTCGGGCGAAGCCGGTCCAGGCCGGGTACACGGTGGCGCTGGTGGAGAGCGGTACGGCCCGGGCCGGGTCCCAGGCGCCGAGTTCGGCGGTGCCGCCGGTGACGTAGAGGGTCTGCCCCCACCGGGTGGTGGCGGTGACGTGGAAGACACCGGCGACGGGGTTGCCGTCGGCGGCGTTCCACCGGTCGTCCAGGGCCGTCCCGCCGCCGGGGGAGACGAAGGCCGAGCGGTCCGGTCCGTCCTCCCGGGTCAGCGCGCCGGTCGCGGCGCGCCGGAGGTAGCGGTACTGCACCTGGCCGCCGGGCGGCAGCCGCAGGTCGCCGTGCCAGACCGGTCGGTCGGCGGCGTCGGTGGTGAGCGGGACGGCCAGCGCCGGGTCCCAGGCGCCGAGTTCGGCGGTGCTGCCGGAGATCAGCACGGTGTCGCCGGGCTCGGTGTCGGCGGCCACCCGGACCGGGACGGTGACGGCCGGGGGGCGTTCCTCGCCGGCGGCAGCGGCAGCGGCAGCGGTGGGGACGGCGGTCGGGGCCAGGGCCGCGAGCAGGGCGGCCGGCGCGGTGAGCAGGCGCAGCCGGCGGCGGCCGGCGAGCAGGTGGCGGACGGGCACGGGATCCCCCTGGGAGGTCGGCGGAGGGACGGGAGGGGGCGGGCCGGTTCGGGCCGCCGGCCGCATCGAAGCACAGGGCGGAGGCCCGCGTTGAAATTTCTTTCATCATCTTGCGCAAGAAGCGTCGGGTTTCGGCCATACCGCGCCGAGCTGGGACGTTCCGGCCTCGGCGGGTGCGGTGGCGCCTCGCGAGGGCCCCGCGGGGTACGGGAGCCGCCCGGCCGTCAGGAGGCGTACGGGACAGGAAGGCCGGAACCGTTCGACTCCTCGCCCGCCGCCGCCCCGTCGGTCCCGCCGCAGCGGCCCCGTGCGAGGCTGGCGGCCATGGATCTGAAGCGGCAGTTCGCGCGGCCCGAGGGGCTGGGCGGCAGCCTGGTCGGCAGGCTGATGGCAGTGATCAACAAGTCCCAGGTGGAGGACGTCGTCCGGGAGCTGGCGCCGGCGCCCGGCGAACGGGTGCTGGAGATCGGATTCGGCCCAGGTATCGGGCTGGCGACCCTCGCCCGGGCCGCCCCGGACGTCCGGATCGACGGCGTCGACCCGTCTGCCGAGATGGTCGCGGCCGCCCGGCGGCGGGTCCGCCGACACGGCGCGCGGGTCCGGCCGCAGGAGGGCACGGCGGCCGAACTGCCCTGGGAGGACGCGGTCTTCGACGCGGTGTTCGCGACCAACAGCGTGCAGCTGTGGCAGCCCCTGGCGGCCTCCCTCGCGGAGGTCCGGCGCGTGCTGCGGCCGGGCGGACGGCTCGTCCTCGGCGTGCTCGAACGGGCGGTGACGCCCGACGGCGGCAGCGCGGGGCCGTACTTCGACGCGGGCCTGCTGCCCGAGCTGCGGGAGGCCGGATTCACCGGGATCGAGTCCCGCTGGCAGCCCTCGAACCTGGGCGGCACGGAACTGCTCGTCCGGGCGGTCCGTCCCGCGTCGTGACGACCCGCGACGTGACGACCCGCGACGTGACGTCCGGCCGGGGCGTCAGCCGGAGGTCGGGTCGGCGGGCCGGTCGGGGACGGCCGGCGGCCCGGCCTCCGGTGGCAGGCCGAGCGCGGCGAGCTGCTGCCGCAGGTCGCGGACCTCGGCGGTGAGGTCGAGGATGGCCCGGTGGTTGACGTGGTCGAGGCGGTCCTCGGCCTCGAACCGGGCGACGAACCACGCCGCGATGTTGGCGGTCACCACACCCAGCAGTGCGATGCCGGACAGCATCAGCGCGACGGCCAGCAGCCGGCCGAGACCGGTGGTCGGCGTGAGGTCGCCGTAGCCGACCGTGGTCATGGTCGTGAAGGACCACCAGAGCGCGTCGTCGAGCGTGCGGATGGTGGCCGTCGGGGACGAGCGCTCGATCTCCAGGACGGCCAGCGAGCCGAACACCAGCAGCCCGAGGACGGCCCCGGCCACGTACGTCGTCAGCCGGACCTGGGAGGCCATCCTGACCCGCCGTCCGGCCAGCAGCAGGGTCGACACCAGCCGCAGCAGCCGCAGCGGCTGGACCAGCGGCAGGACGACCGACGCCAGGTCCAGCGGGCTGCTGCGGACGAACTGCCAGCGCCGGTCCGCCAGCAGCAGCCGCGTCCCGTAGTCGGCGGCGAAGGCCGCCCACACCCCCCACTCGACCCAGGCGGCGCCGCCCAGCAGCCGGCCGTCGGCGGCGGGGAACAGGATCGGCACCGCGTACGCGAGGGCGAAGACCACGGACAGCGCGATCAGCGGGGTCTGGGTGTGGCGCTCCCAGCGTTCGCGGCGGGTGGTCGCCGACGGCTTTCGCGGGGCGACGGCGGAGGTTGCAGACACGCAGCCAGGCTAAGCCCCCGCGGCGGTGCGGGCCGGGCGGCCCGGTGCGTACCGCCGGCCCGGCGAGGTCCTGGCGCGTCCCGGGTGTTCCGGCCCGGATCCGGGGCGGGCGGCCGCAGGATGGCAGGGCCGGGCGGGCCGGTGCGCGCACAGGAGGAGGACGGACATGGCGATCAGGTGCGTGGTGGCGGCGGTGGACGGCTCGCCGGAGAGCCTGCTGGCGCTCGACTGGGCGGCCGACGACGCGGCCCGTCGGAAGGTGCCGCTGCGGCTGGTGCACGCCTGCCTGTGGGAGCGTTACGAGGCGGAGACCGACGACGAGGACGAGCCGCTGTCCGTCCGCACGGAGGTGCACCGGCTGCTGGCCTCCGCGCTGGCGCGGGCGAACGCCCGGCAGCCCGGCGTCCCGGCGGTGACGGAGGTGCTGCCGCAGGACCCGGTGCCCGCCCTGACCGGGCTGGGCGAGCTGGAGCCGCTGGTGGTGCTCGGGGAACGCGGTCACGGGGGCTTCGAGGGGATGCTGCTGGGCTCGGTGGGCCTGCGGGTGGCCGCCCGGGCGCCCTACCCGGTGGTGGTGGTCCGCGGCGGGTCCGTGGCCGGGCGGGGCGGGGCCGGCCGGGTGGTGCTCGCGGTGGACGAGGACGCGGCGGCGACGGCCGCCGCGGCCGCCTTCGCGGTCGAGCAGGCCCGGCTGCGCGAGGCCGAGCTGGAGCTGGTGCACGCCTGGCGGCCCGACTCCTTCCTGTCGGGCGGCTCGGTGCTGATGACCGACACCACGCCGGAGGACCTGGCGGGGCGGCTGGTGGCGACGGTCGAACTGCCGGGCGCGGGCGGGCTGACGGTGCGCCGGGAGGCGCGGCGGGGGCGGCCGGCGAAGGTCCTGCTGGCGGCGGCCGACGGCGCGGAGCTGGTGGTGCTCGGCGCGGGGCGGCGGCACGGGCACGGCGGGCTGCAGCTCGGCTCGGTCAGTCACGCGGTGCTGCACCACGCGCACTGCCCGGTGGCCGTCGTGCCGGCGCGCTGACCGGCCCGCGCGCTGACCGGCCGCGCGACCGGCCCGGGCCGGGCCGATCGGCGCGGGCCGGTCAGAACCGTGCGGGGCCCACCGTGAGGGAGCGGATCCGCAGGTCGGTGTTGTCCCCGCGGACGCCCACACCGCCGGGGGCGGCGATCCGGTCGGGCCCCTGGTCGCGGGTGTCCAGCACGGTCTGTCCGTCGATCGCCAGCCGGAGCCGGACCGCGCCGGTCAGGGTGTCGGCGACGGTCGCGCTGACGGTGTGCCAGCTGCCGTACTCCATGGCGTGCCGGGCCTCGGCGATGGTCTCGTAGCTGCCCTCGCCGTCGGCGGCGCCGTGGCTGTCGGGGGCCTTGCGCTTCACCACGACGATGCCGTCGCGGCGGCGGAAGCTGAGCGCGTACAGCTCCTGCGGGCTGCGGTAGCGCAGCCACAGGTGCCCGCCGTCCCAGTCCTGGCGAGGGGTGCGGGAGGTGGTGACGGGCGGCTCCAGCAGCACCTCGGCGCGGACGGTGCAGTCGGCGAAGTCGCGCCGCCGGGTGACCAGCCGGAAGACCGCCGAGTCGGTGTGCCGGGCGGAGGCCGGGTCGGGGCTCTGGCCGTCGGGTTCGCCGGTCCACAGGCTGCCGTCGGAGGCGAACAGGGAGCCGCTGGTGACCACCCAGTCCGGGTCGCCGTGGGCGTCGGGGGCGTCCGGGTGGCGGAAGGCGTACTCGTTGGTGAGCAGGCCGTCCCGGGCGGGTGCCCGCCCGGTGAAGGGCCGGAACGGGGCGGGGGCGGAGTCGGCGCCGAGGACGGCGGCGGCCGCGGCCGCCGCCCCGCCGAGCAGCAGCGCTCGGCGGGGGACGGCGGCGGTCGGGCCGGCCACCGGGTCGGTGGGGGCGGGGGCGGTCATTTCACCTCGGCGGGGGTGACCTTGAGGTTGCGGACGGTCGGCCAGGCGTGCCGGGTGACGTCGCGGTAGGCCGAGTAGGCCACGCCGCCGGTCTCGCCCTTCGCGGGCAGCATCAGGTGCACCGCGTTGTCGACGGTGATCCAGGTGGCCTCCGAACCGACCGTGATCGTGACGTCGTGGTGGTCGGCGTCCGCGAGCGCCTTGGAGGCCACCACCCTGCGGTTGTCGGCGCTGCCGGACAGCACCTTCACCCCGCGCCGGCTGACCTCCACGCTGATCGCCTGCGGACTGCCGACGCGTGCCCAGAGCGCCCCGCTGACCTGCGGGGTGTTCAGCCGGCCCACGGTGCCGCGGACGGTGTAGCGGGTCCAGCCGGCGGTGCGCTGCTGCTCGTAGGCGGCGTAGTCGGACAGCGCGAGGCCCTGCGGGGAGAGCCCGTCGCTGCCGACCTTCATGTTGGAGGACTCGCCCGGCGCGAACGCCCAGCTGGCGCCGGGGTCGAGCAGCACGGCCTGGGCGACCGGGAGCTGGCTCGGACCGGCGGCACCGGTCGTCGCGGGCACCTCCTTGACCGTCACCTTGCCGAACGCGGGCCAGGCGCCGCCGGCGCCGTTGCGGACGCTCAGCGCGATGCCGCCGGTGGCGTCGCCGCCCGCGGCGGTGCCGGTGGCGGACAGCTCGGTGCGGCCGTCGACGGTCACCCGGGTGGTGTTCCCGCTGACGGTGACCTCCAGGCTGTGCGAGGCGGCCGCGACCAGCGGCTTGGTGGCGAGCTGCTCGCGCTTGTCGCCGCTGCCGCGGGAGAGCACCGCGGTGTTGCGGCTGACGCTCACCGAGATCGGCTCCAGGCTGCCGGTCCGGACCGTCATGCCGACGTTGGTGTTGTCACCGAGCCGGTCGACGGTCGCGGCGGCGGTGTAGTCGGTCCAGTCGGCGGAGGCCGTCGGGAGGTAGTCCGCGGACACGTAGGACACCCCGGCGGGGTACGGGCCGGTGCCGGTCAGCACGCCGATGCCGGTGTCGTTGGTGCCGTCGCTGCGGGTCCACTGCTCGGGGTGGTCGAGTGCGGCGTCGACGGCGGGCGGGACGAGCGTCCAGCGGGCCACGTCCGCGACCAGTTCCCGGGCGGTGGTGTGCTGGTAGACCTCCAGGCGCTGCACCTGGCGGGCGGCGGCGGCCCGGCGGCCGGCCGGCAGCGGGCGGCGGCTGACGTCGGTGAGGGTGGCCGCGAAGGACTTCTCCAGCAGCGACTGCAGGGACGGGCCGGGCACCGGCAGGTTGCCGCGCTCGCTCATCTCGGAGAACGGGTAGGCGAACATCTGCGGCCGCGGCAGACCGTGGTCGGCGAAGTCCTCGATCGAGCGGGTGATGTCCGCACCGACCCGGGAGGTGTACTCCTCCACCGTCTCGTCCCGCTTGCGGTCGGCCAGCCAGAGCCGGTTGGCCAGCGCGGACGCCTCGGTGCCCTTGTCGTCCACCACGCCGCGCCAGTGCAGGTCGTGGGTGTGGTCCTGGAAGTCCCAGCGGCCGGAGCCGGCCATCCGGGAGATCTCCTCCCAGGACAGGTAGTACGGCCGGTTGCGGCCGACCTTTCCGGTGATCAGGTACGAGGCGGCGTGCATGTGGTGGCGCGCCAGGATCCGGTCGGCGTACACCCACAGGCCGTTGGTGCCGTCGTCGAAGGTGATGTACACCGACCGCGGCGGGGCCGGGCCGCCCTTGAGATAGTCGACGAACTCGTCGGTGGTCAGGGTGCGGTAGCCGGCCGTCTCCAGGGCGGTGAGCTGCTGGTCGAAGGCCTCGGGGGTGACGATGTACTGGCTGTCGCTCTTGGGGCTGATGTCGTGGTAGGTCAGCACCACCGGCGCGGCGGTGGCCGGCAGCTTCTCCGCGCCGGACTGCCAGGCGGCCTGTTCGGCGTGCGGCAGGCGGGCCGGCTCGGCGAGCGCGGCCTGCGGGGTGACGTCCCGGCGGAAGACGTAGTACTTCCAGCCGGCGTAGAACGGCAGGGCGAGCACGGTCAGCGCGGTGGCGGCGAGCGCCAGCCGGGCCACCCAGTGCGTGGCGCCCCGGCGCGGGCGGGGGGCCTGGCGGCCGGTGTGCAGGTCGGTCACAGCAGGCTTCCTCGGGAGAGCACGATCGCGTACACGGCGGCGACGGCGGCGGTGGTGAGCACCGCGGCGATCACGCGCAGCAGGGTCCGCAGGGCAGGGATCACGTCGCACTCCTCGACCAGACGCCGCGTCGGATGGTGAACAGGGAGTAGGGCAGCAGCCAGGCGAGGACCACCGAGGACAGCAGGCTCATCACCGGCCGGTAGCGCCAGCGGGTGTCCCCGGGGTTGTCGACCTTGAAGGCGAGGCCCCAGACCGAGCCCTTGAGGACGACGCCGCACAGGTAGAGCAGGGTGAGGAAGGCCGCACCGTGGATCGGTGCCCACAGCAGGTGGCGGAAGGCCATCAGCGGGGCGGAGACCACCCACAGGGCGTGGCCGTAGTAGAGCAGGGCCGGGCCGAGGCCGCGGCGCCACATGAAGGTGCCGGTGAAGCAGAGGTTGCGGATGAAGCTCTTCTTCCAGCGGATCTGCTGCTTCATGAACGGCCGGAACCGGGCGGGCACGTTGGTCCACACCCGGGCGGACTCGACGTACCCGATCCGCCACTGCCGCTCGGGGTGGTCCTGCGCGGTGACGAACGGCGAGTCGGCGTACTGGCGCTTGAGCGCCCGGCCCTTCCACTTCTGGCCGAGCACGTAGCCGGTGAGCTGGCGGTCGGTGGCGAAGCGGAACGGTGCGCCGAGGAATCGGTCGCCCGCCCAGGCCGGCAGGTAGTTGTAGATGGCGTCGCGGCGGAAGACCGCCAGCGGGCCGGAGACGCAGGTGACCGAGCCGAAGGTGGACTCGGCGGCCTTGGCGACCCGGAACTGGCCCTCGTACCAGACGTCCTGGGCCTTGGTGAAGACGCTGACCGGGGCGTTCAGCGCGCGGCAGTGGCCGCTGACCGCGCCGAGCTCGGGGTGGCGCACCAGGGCGTCCACGCAGCGGCGCAGGGCGTCCGGGGCGAGGATGCAGTCGGAGTCGGTGAAGGCGATGACGTCGCCGTCGGCGATCTCGCAGGCGCGGACCAGGGCGTGCTTCTTGCCGAGGTTCTTCTCCAGGTAGATCACGGTGATGCCGAGTTCGTGCTCCAGCCGGCGCAGCACGTCGCGGGTGCCGTCCTCGGAGAGGTCGTCGACGACGACGATCTGCAGGTCCGGGTACTCGGAGGAGGCCATCGAACGGACGCAGTCCTCGATGCACTCCTCCTCGTCCTTGACGGCGAGCAGGAAGCTGACCCGGGGGAGCGCCGGCAGCGCTGGGAAGTCGGCCAGGTTCCTGGGCCGCTTGCGCAGCTCGCGCACCGAGGGGTCGTCGTACTTGCTGTAGGCGATGTAGAGCATCGCGATGGTGCCGGCCAGCACCACGAAGCCGTAGCCGAGGACCAGCGGGCTCTGCGGCAGCCGGGGGGCCTCGCGGGCGAGGATCAGCAGCAGCGGCAGGATGCACAGCAGGGTCAGCACCCGGCGGACGCCGTGCCGCAGGGCCGGGTCCATCCGGTCCATGGCGCGGCCGAGCGGGCCGGGGCGGCGCTCGCGGGCGCGGACTCCGGGCGGCAGCGGCGGCAGGATCCGGGCGGCGCGGTCGGCGGTGCCCGGGTCGGCCGGGGCGGCGGGGCCGGCCGGCCGGTCGGCGAGCAGGACGCCCGCGGGGTGGGCCGGGACGTGGTCCCGGTCGTCGTGGGACGGCGGCAGGCTCACAGGACCGCCTTGGAGGGCAGGCCGGTCAGCCGGTAGGTGGCGTCCAGCACGCTCGGGCGGTCCGTCAGCCAGCCCAGGTCCGTGCCGGGGTGGACGGTGTGCACGATCACCAGGTCCCACTCCTGCGCGCCGGGGTCGGCGACGCTGTGCCGCACGGTGCCGTGCAGGCGGGCCTCGGGGACCAGCGGGTCGGCGTACGCGACCTCGGCGCCGAGCTCGGCGAGCTCCTCGATGATCTCCAGTGCCGGGGACTCGCGGACGTCGGCGACGCCGGGCTTGTAGGCGATGCCGGAGACCAGCACGCGGGCGCCGGCCAGCGGCAGGCCGCGGTCGGCGAGCAGCTCCAGTGCCCGGCGGACGACCTGGCGCGGACGGCCGGCGATCGCGGTCATCGCGGTGTCGACCAGCGGCGAGGAGATCCGCAGGCGGCGCAGCTGCCACAGCAGGTAGTGCGGGTCGCACGGGATGCAGTGCCCGCCGACGCCGGGGCCGGGGTAGAAGGGCATGAAGCCGTACGGCTTGCTGGCGGCGGCCTCGATGATCTCCAGCGGGTCGAGGTCCAGACCGCGGCAGTTGTCGGCGAACTCGTTGGCGAGCGCGATGTTGACGGCACGGAAGGTGTTCTCGAACAGCTTGGTCATCTCGGCGGCCTCGGCCGAGCCGACCCGGTGCACGGACGGCGCGGTGTGGGCGAGGACCTCGGCGGCCAGCTCGGTGCAGCGGGCGGTCACGCCGCCGACCACGCGCGGGGTGCTGTCCTGGGCGTGGTGGGCGTTGCCCGGGTCGATCCGCTCGGGCGAGAACGCCACGTGGACGTCCTCGCCGACCCGCAGGCCGCGCTCGCCGAGCGGGCCCACCAGCAGGTCGCGGGTGGTGCCGACGTACGTCGTCGAGGTGAGCATCAGCAGCTGGCCGGGGACCGCGTGGGCGACCACGGTGGCGCAGGCGGCGCTGAGCGCCCGCAGGTCGGGGACGAGGTGCGGGTCGACCGGGGTGGGCACGCAGACCATGACCGTGTCGGCCGAGGCGATCGCGGCGGGGTCGGCGGTGAGTTCGAGGCCGGGGCCGCCGAGCGTGCGGCCGAGCCGGTCGCGGTCGGAGGGGAGCAGGTCGACGTCCTGACGGCGGATCGCGTCGAGGCGCTCGGTGCTGACGTCGACGCCGATCACCCGGCAGCCCGAGGCGACCAGGGCGAGGGCGGTGGGCAGGCCCACGTAGCCGAGGCCGACGACGGCGACCGTCGGCGCCTCCAGGACGGCCGTGCCCGACGGGGCCGGGACGTGGGCGGAGCCCACGGTGGGGGGAACCGGCCCTGCGGACAGGGTTGGCATGGCGGTCATCGATGCTCCGAACGCGTCCCGGATCGCGCCTGGGCTGTGGTGAGGGCGATCCGGGTGAGGTGGACGATCCGCGACAGGGGTGGGCTGTGGCGGCCGTGTCCCCCGGGCGTTCGTTGTTGGCTGCTGCGGCCGCGCGGGGACAGGTGTGGACCACCCCCTGTGGCAACCGGAGAAATATGTGGTCGGGGCCCGGGCCGTGGCAAATGGGCCGGATGCCCGGAAACGGTCCCGAAGTCTGCCCTTCCGGTCATCAGTTCCTGCCCGGGGAAGGCGATTTACCGGCCGGTAACTCGGCGGATGAAAGTTCCCTGAGAGGGAAACCGTGACATGAATGTGATCATCCGATTGTGCTCCGGATGGGGTGTGCGCGAGGGGATTTCCGGCCTCAGTCCCAGGCCGCACAAGTAGTGTTCGTCGGCGTACGGTCCGGCGGGGCGGTGTGCGGTGCCACCGCCCCGGCGGCCGCCGGTCGTGCCGGGTGCCGGTCAACTTCTTGCACTCACCGTGCAAGAATATTTCTGCGCTGTGAGTGCAAGGATTCGGCGCTGGTCCGGCCGGGAGGGGGTGTGCCCCGACCCGGGGGGGCGTCCCGCCTGGCGAGACGCATCCGGGACGAAGCAACCAAGTGTCAACGTGCCTGTCTTGACAGTGATTTGGCCAATGGACATACTCACGGCCAGCCTGGCGGCGAGGAGTTCCGGGACCCTGTGGCCTGCGCGCCGGGAGACCCCCGGCCGGCCGCCGCTCGAACCCTGCCGGAGGCCCCGAACACCTGCGTGGCACCCTGTGGTCCGTCCCGCGCCCGGGCCACGGATCCCGCTCACCCACCCGGCCGCCGGGGCTCACCGAGCCCGCCGTGCCCCGTCAGGAAAGGCGCACCGATGAGCACTTCCCACTCCTCCGGAGGCGGGCCGGGCCTGCGCTCGAACGTCCTCGGGACCTTCGACACCATCGTCATGGCGGTGGCCGGCAGCGCGCCGGCCTACTCCCTCGCCGCCACCACCGCGACCCTCGCCGGTGCCGCCGGGCTGTTCGCGCCCGCCGCCCTGTTCTGGTGCGCGATACCGATGCTCGGCATCGCCTGGGCCTTCAACTACCTGGGTCGGATCGACGTCAACGCCGGCGCCAGCTACTCCTGGGTCGGCCGGGCGCTGCACCCCACACTGGGCTTCATGAGCGGCTGGGCGCTGGTGGTCTCCGCCACGCTCTTCATGGTGGCCGGCTCGCTGCCCGCCGGGTCGTACACCCTCTCGCTGTTCTCGCCCGAGCTCGCCGAGAACACCGCACTGGCCACCGCGGTCGGGGCGCTGTGGTTCCTGGTGATGGCCGCACTGGTGCTGATGGGCGCCCGGATCACCGCCCACGCGCAGTGGGTCATGACGGGCGTCGAGGTCGTGATCCTGGTCGTCTTCGGAGTGGCCGCGCTCGTCCACGGCGGCTCCGCCGCGGTGTTCTCGTGGTCCTGGATCTGGGGGTTCGGCCACTTCGGCGGCGCGAGCGGCTTCGCGGCCGCCGCGCTGATCGCGGCCTTCTACTTCTGGGGCTGGGACGTCACCGCCAACCTGAGCGAGGAGACCGCCGACAGCCGCCGCAACGCGGGCCTCGGCGGCCTGCTCGGTGTGGCGACCACCTTCGCGATCTTCGAGATGGTGACCATCTCGGTCAACCTGATCATCCGCCAGGAGGACGTCCAGACCAACAGCAGCACCCTGCTCGCGGACCTGGGCGAGGCCGTCTGGCCCGGCTGGGGCGGCAAGGTGCTGGTCCTCGCGGTGGTGCTGTCCACCGTCGCCACCCTGGAGACCACCCTGATCCAGGTGTCCCGCTCGCTGTTCGCGATGGGCCGCGACCGCACCGTCCCGGCCGCCTTCGGCCGCTCCCACCCGCGCTGGCAGACCCCCTGGGTGGCACTGGCCGCCGTCTCCGCCGCCTCCCTGCTGCTGCTCGTGGCCTCCAACGCCCTCGGCTCGGTCAACACCATCCTGACCGCCGCGGTCAACGCCATCGGACTGCAGATCGCCTTCTACTACGCGCTGGCCGGGCTCGCGGTCGTCGTCGCCTACCGGAAACTGCTGTTCAAGTCGGTCTCCAACGCCGTGTTCATCGGCGCCTGGCCGCTGCTCGGCGCGGTGTTCATGGCCTTCGTCTTCGTCCAGGCCCTGTTCGACTTCACCGCCCTCCAACTCGGCCTGGGGCTGGGCACGCTGGCCATCGGCCTGGTCCCGATGGGGTGGTACTGGAAGCGGGACAGCCCCTACTACCGTCCGGCCAGACTCGACGCGACCGACGCCGACGACGTCGAAGCCCGCTACGGGGAGAGCGAGTTGACCGCGGCCTCCACCGACCGGGGCGGCCTCGCCACCGACCTGTGACCCGCCGTCCCGCACCAGGTCCCCCCAGCGCAGGAGAGTGAGCCCGTGGCCAGAGGGCACAGCCGTCCCTCGTCGTCCGCCTTCGACCCGACCCTCGGCGACCGACCGCTCGCCGAGGCGCGCCAGGACGTCCTGGTCGGCCGCTGGCAGGGCGCCCGCGACCTGCTGTACGCCACCGGACGGGACTGGGACCGCCGCACCCACCGGATGCGCCTGCTCGCGGACGCGGCCGCCGGCAACCGCACCGTGGAGACCTGGCAGGCCGCCGAACCGGGCAGCCGCGACGCCGGCGTGCTGCGCGCCGAGACCGACGTGATGCGGCTGTTCAACGCCGTCGCCGCCGGTGCCCCACCACAGCCCGACACGGACGCCGCCGACCGCGACCGCCTCGACCGCGCCGTGCGGACCTGCCTGCTGGCCGCGGACGGCAGCCCCGACGACCCGGTGCCCTGGGTCTCCCTGATGACCGTGGCCCGCCTCTACGCGGGCGGCCACCCGCAGACCGGCCCCTGGTGGCGCGAACTGAAGGCCCGCGACCGCGACACCCGCGAGGGCCACCACCAGGTGCTGCGCCACGTCTCGGCCCGCTGGCACGGATCGCACACCAGGATGTACGACTTCGCCTGGGACGCCGCCTCCTTCGCGCCGTCCGGCTCCCCGCTCCTCGCCCTCACCCAGGCGGCCCGCGCCGAGCACTACCGCAGCCTCGCCGAGCACGGCGCCACCACCGAACTGCTGCTCTCCCAGCACTGGAGGAGCGAGGTCGCCCTCCGGGACCTCGACCAGAGCTGCGAGCACTGGCTGCGTCCGCGCGCCTACGAGTTCGCCCAGGACGTCGCCGACCTCAACTACCTGGTGCACGGCCTGGTGATGGCCGGGCTGACCGAGCAGGCCCGGTACGTCTTCGGCCTGCTCGGCAACCGTCCGACCCGGGTGCCCTGGGCCTACACGGACGACCCCGAGGAGCTCTTCCGACGCTGGTACGAGCGCCTGACGCGGTGAAGGCGGCCCGGACGGCCGTCACCGCGTCCGGCGCTCGTACCAGGTCAGGCGCCCTGCTCCTGCTCGGCCTCCACCTGGGCGTTCCACGCGCGCTTGCCGGCCCGCCAGACCTCGTCGCTGTGCCCGAGCCGCCAGTAGCCCGAGATCGACAGCCGCTCGCGCGCGACACCCCGGTCCAGCCGCAGCTGGCGCCGGAGCTCCTTCACGAAACCGGCCTCGCCGTGCACGAACGCCGACACCTCACCGGCCGGGAACTCCAGCGCCGCCACCGCCTCGACCAGCGCCTCGCCCACCGGGCGGTCGCCGCGGTGCAGCCAGGTGACGCCCACACCGTCCGGCGTGATGACCTTCTGCTCCTCCGCCGGGCCGGCCACCTCCACCAGCGCGTGGACCACCGCGCCCGCGGGCATCCGCTCCACGGCCGCCGCGATCGCCGGCAGGGCGCTCTCGTCACCGGCCAGCAGGTGCCAGTCGGCGGCCGGGTCCGGGGCGTAGCCGCCGCTGCTGCCGGCGATCAGTGCCGCGTCCCCGGGCCGCGCCCTCGCCGCCCAGGGCCCCGCCAGGCCCTCGTCCCCGTGGACCACGAAGTCGACGGTCAGCTCCAGCAACTGCGGGTCCCAGCCCCGCACCGTGTACGTCCGGGAGACCGGCCACTGCTCGCGCGGGAACTCCTCGCGGATCCGGGCCAGGTCGAAGGGCTCCGGGTAGGTCACGCCCTCGGCCGGGAACAGCAGCTTGAAGTACCGGTCGGTGAATTCCGAGTCCCCGAAGGACTCCAGCTCCGCACCCCCGAACACCAGCCGCACCATGTGCGGGGTGAGCCGCTCGGTGCGCACCACCTCCACCGTGCGTACCCCGGGTGCCTGCCGTGCCGACTGATCCGCCATGAGATTCCCCCCGCTGAGGCCTGTCCGTGCCGAGTCAAACTAACACCCGGCGCGGGCCCGCGCGCCCCGCAGCTCCAGCGTGCAGCACTTCACGCTGCCACCGGCCTTGAGCAGCTCGGTGACGTCCACCCCGATCGGCTCGAAACCCCGCTCGCGCAGCGCCTCGGCCAGCCCGACGGCGGCCTCCGGCAGCACCACCCGCCGGCCGTCGGACACCGCGTTCAGGCCGAACACCGCGGCGTCCTCGGCGGTCGCCAGCACGGCGTCCGGGTAGAGCTCCTCCAGCGTGCCCAGGCTCCCGGCCGAGAAGGCGCCCGGGTAGTACATGATCTCGGTGTCGCTCAGCACGGCCAGCGCGGTGTCCAGGTGGTAGTACCGCGGGTCCACCAGCTCCAGCGTGACCACCTCGCGCCCGAGCACCCGCTGCGCCTCGGCGTGCGCACGGCGGTCGGTGCGGAAGCCGGTGCCGGCCAGGATGCGCTCGCCGACCACCAGGTAGTCGCCCTCGCCCTCGTTGCTGAACTCGGCCCGGTGCACCTGCGGGTAGCCCCGGGCACGGAACCACTCGGCGTAGGCCGGCGCCTCGCCGGTGCGCTCCGGGTGGTGGAAGCACGCCACCAGGACCCGGCCGTCCACCACGGTCGCACCGTTGGCCGCGAACACCATGTCCGGCAGCCCGGGTACCGGCTCGATCAGCTCGACGGTGTGGCCGAGCCGCAGGAAGAGGGTGTGCAGCTGCTCCCACTGGGCTATCGCGAAGTCGGTGTCGGTGGGCTTGGTCGGGTCCATCCACGGGTTGATGGAGTAGTCGACGGTGAAGTGGGTCGGCCGGCACATCAGGTAATGGCGTGGGCGGGCGGTGCGGGTGACGTCCGAGGACACGTGCGGCATTCCTTCCGAGGGGGTGGTGCGGGTGGGGGCGGAGCGCGGCGTCACACCCCGACGGCCTGGTCGAAGGTGAACAGGCGGTCCGGGTCGACGCGCTTCTTGATCTCCACGAGGCGGGCGTAGTTGGCGCCGTAGTACGCGGTGCGCCAGTCCGGCAGGTCGGGGTCGGTGAAGTTGAGGTAGGAACCCCCGGCGAGGTGCGGCGCCAGCGCCTCCCGCAGGTCGGCGAGCCAGTGCAGGTTCGCCGCCACCGTGGCCGGGTCGTCCCGCTCGTCCCAGGAGGTGTCCATGCTGACCAGGTACTGCGCGTCGCGGTGCACGAAGGCGGTGGCCGCCGGGTCCACCCGGTTGATCGCACCGCCCCAGCCGAACAGGGCCAGCCCGCAGCCGTCCGGGTTGCCGCTGCCCGGCCGGTGGGCGAGCAGGGCGAGGACCTCGGCGACGGCCCCGGGGGGCAGCGGCTCGGTGGCGAAGCCCGTGCGGACGGCGAACGCCCCGCCCGCGGTCTCGTGCAGCAGGTAGTCCTTGGCCTGCCAGAAGGTGCGGTCGGCGATGTCCGCGCGCTGCGGACGGGCCACCGCCAGGACCGGCGCCAGCAGTTCGCGCAGCTCGCTCGCCGGGCCCAGGTGCAGCCCGACCGCGGACACCACGGCGTCCCGGCCGTCGGCCGCGCTGACACCGAGCCGCACCGAGAGCTCGTCCGGGGCCCGCCGCATGACGTCCTGGAGCACCGCGAACACCGCGGGCGCCGCGCCGCCGTCCCACAGCAGCAGGCAGGTGGAGACGTCCGGCACCGGGACGGCCTGGAAGGTGAAGGAGACGTTGATGCCGAAGTTGCCGCCGCCGCCGCCCCGGCAGGCCCAGAACAGGTCCGGGTGCCGTTCGGCGTCGCAGGTCACCAGCTGCCCGTCGGCGGTCACCAGGGTGGTGCTCACCAGGGCGTCCGCGGTCAGGCCGAGCCGGCGTGAGGTCGCGGCCGAGCCGCCGCCGAGGGCCAGGCCCGCGATGCCGACCGTCGCGCCGTTGCCGAGTGCGAACGCCATCCCGTGCGGCTCCACGGCGGCGTACACGTCCGCCATCAGCGCGCCGCCCGCCGCCGTGACGAGGCCGGTGCCGCCGTCGGCGGTCACCGTGTTCAGCGCCCGGGTGTCCACGACCAGACCGGTGTTGACGCAGAACCCCGCGTAGCTGTGCCCGCCGCCGCGCGGCACGACCGGGACGCCCTCCGTGCGCGCCCACTCGACGGCGCGCCGCACGTCGGCGACGTCCGCCGCGGCGAGGACGCCGCCCGGCACGGTCCGGGTGAACCGCCGGTTGAACGGCGCGGCGGCGGTGCCGAATCCCGGCTCTCCCGGCCGCGTCAGCCGGCCGGTCACGCTCTTCTCCAACTGCCGCCAGGCGGCCTCGGACCCGTCGCTCACGGTGCCACCTCCATGCTCAGCACACCTCTTCGATGCAGGAGGTCCCGGTCGCGGCGTGCGGCCCGTAGCGCTCCCAGACCTCGTGCAGCCGCACCCGGCCGTCGGCGGTCAGTTCGGGGGTGTTCACCGTGCGGCCGCAGACCACCTCGCCGGAGACCAGGACGATGGTGTACCCCATGGCGAGGGAGCCGTCCGGCTGCCGGGTGCCCGCGGCCCAGCCGCGCCGGACCGCGCCGCCGGCGACCTCGCCCCAGACCAGGTCGTCCTGCTGGTGGTAGACGGCGACGGTGTCGGCGTCGCCGTCCGCGGAGCGGAACCTGCGCCCGTCGTAGTCGATCACGAGGCCGGTCCCGCCGGCGCCGGGTCGTGGGCGGCCTCCTGGTCGAGGAACTCGGCCGCCGTCGTGCGGTCCCACCAGATGGCGTAGTACGCGAAGTCCTCGTCGCGCTCGTTGACGATGCTGTGGTCGACCCCGGGCCGGATGAACGCCAGGTCCCCGGCGGCGAGTTCGTACCGCTGGTCGCCGGTGACCACCTCGGCCCGGCCGGCCATGCAGATGAAGATCTCGTGCTCGTGGTGGGAGTGCACCTCGGAGACGTCCCCCGGGCGCAGCACGCACCAGGCACCGAGGAACGGTGTGTCCAGCCCCGGCCAGGGTTGGAGCAGTCTGAGGTCCAGACCGTGGTCGCGGGTCAGGTGCTCCGGCTCACGCGGGCGGACGGTCACGTCGGCATGCTTGCGGTCGGTCAACGTTCCACTCCGATCGGGGTGCTGGGACTGGCGGGCGTGCGACGGGGCCCAGGCTAGGAGCCGGTGCTGCCCCGCGGACAGGGGAACTCTTCCCTCCCGCACGGGAATCTGCGATCACCGCGCGGACGGCGGCCCCGCGGGCGGCCCTGCTACCGGCCCTGCCCGAGACCGGCGTCCCGGGCCAGCACGATGGCCTGGGCACGGTCGGCCACGCCGAGCTTGCCGAAGATCGCGGAGATGCGGTTGCTGATGGTCTTGGAGGCGAGCGCGAGCTCGCGGGCGATCGCGGTGTTGGACTTGCCCGCCGCTATGCGTTCCAGTACGTCCCGTTCCCGGTCGGTGAGTTGGGGGAACGGGTAGTAGCGCTGCCCGGAGACCGGACGGATCAGCGCGGCCAGCCGTCCGGCGATCGACTTGTCCACGATCGCCTGCCCGGCCGCGACGGCCTGGATGCCGCGCAGGATCTGGTCGGCGTCGGCGCGCTTGACCAGGTACCCGCGCGCCCCGGCGTGGAACGCGGAGGTGACGGCCTTGTCCTCGTCCACCGAACTGAAGACCAGCACCCCCGTCCCGGGGGTCAGCCGCAGGACCTGCGTGATCACCTCCATCCCGGTCGGCTCGTCCATCAGCGGGTCGATCACCAGGACGTCGGGCCGGTAGCGCGAGGTCTCGGCGAGCACCTCGCCGGTCGTGGCGGCCTCGCCGACCACCGAGACCCCGCCGGAGCGTTCGAGCATCGACCGGACGCCCTGCCGGATCGCAGGTTGGACGTCGGCGAGGAGGACGGTGAGGGGGGCAGGGCCGGTGCGTGACGGTGCGGGTTCCCGTTCGGGGCGGCGACTCGAATGGTCCGATCGGGCATCCAGCTGTGACGGCACTGGCCAAGGTAAACCATTGATGCTCCCATTTCGGTTCATCTGCCCCTCTGAAAAGGAGTTCCTCCGGCTGGGGTCGTTCGGGGTGGTACCGGCCGGCCGCGACACGCGGCGCTCCGGCCCCGAATCACCTGACGCGTGATCGGTGCCGCCGTTGGGCCATGATGCTGGCTGACGCAACACCGGAGCAAGCGTCCGTCTGCGCTTCGGAGTTGCCAATTCCGGACACGCGATTCCTGCCGATAGGAGCGCCTTGTGCCGGTCTGGGCGCGAAGCGCCCGGGCGGCCCGGGCCGGAGTCGCACAAGCGCGTGGCGGCCGGCCACATGAATATGTGAATCACCGGGAATCCACGCCGGACGGGTGGGGGATCCGGGCCGGAATTGCAATGCCGGCGGAATGTGGTGCGGGCCGGCCCGGCCGCCGAAATCGGCCGCGCCCGGCGCCGGCTCAGGCATCCGCGGACTCGGCCACGCCGATGTCGCGCGCCCGGCGCAGGATCTCCTCCCGGCTGCGCCAGTGCGACCAGAAGGCGCCGGTGTACCCGAGCCCGCTGAGGCTGGTGAGGAACGGGTTGTCGGCGTAGTTGTTGTCGTGCTCGCTGGAGCCGGACAGCGTCGGCAGCATCACCCGGTGGTAGTCGGCGGGATCGATCAGGTCCCAGAGCAGGTCCACCGAGCGGCCCCACCGTTCGGACGGATCGGCGGCGGACCCCGGATCCTCCAGCAGGTCCGGCGAGAAGTAGCAGACCAGCCGGAAGTCGCCCTGTTCGTCGAACATGAACTGCCGCTCGTACTCCACCGGGCCGGAGCACTTGGCCTGCGGCTTCAGCACGATCGGCCCGGTGGCCGTGTTGGACTGCAGCCCCGGCACCGTCCGCACCCCGTCGCACTGCTCGGCGATCGCGATCCCCATCGGCGTGTACGGGAACAGCCGCAGGCCCAGCGAGAACCCGGTGACCGTGGCGTCCAGGGCCATGAACGCCTCGACGCAGTCCCGCATCGACTCCGGCGTCTCCCCGGGCATCCCGAACAGCGCCTCGACCATGGTGAGCATGCCCCGCTCGTGGCAGAGCCGGACCAGCCGCTCGGTGTCGGCGAACTCGTAGTAGGTGGTGCCCCTGGCGGTGACCTTCCAGCCCTCCAGCATGTCCTTGCGCAGGTGGTCCGAGCCCACGTTGACGCCGCGGCAGCCCGCTGCGGCGAGCAGGTCGGCGAACTCCTCGTCGAACGGGCTGGGTTGGCAGTACACCCAGAGCCGCAGGCCGTTCAGCGGATTGGCCGGGTCGGCGTGCCGGCGGCGGACGATCTCGCGCAGCAGGTTCTTCGCGTGGGAGATGGCGAGGTTGAACTCGCTGTCCGTGGTGTGCTGGTCCAGGATGCCCTGGGCGGCGAGCGACTGCATCTCGTCCACCACGGACGCGACCTCCCGCCGGCCGCTCCGCACCCCCTTCGCGTCCGGCTCCACGCAGTGCGAACAGCGGTACGTGCAACCGTTCTTGGTCAGGATGCCGCCCAGCCCGCCGCGCTGGTAGTACAGCAGGTTGTCGACCCTGTACGGCGCCCCGGAGCGCCGGACGTACGTCGCCGCGGTGTCGACCTGCCACACCCGGGGCTCGAACTGCCCGGCGGCGGCCGGCGCCGCCGGGACGCCGTGGCGCACGGCGAGCACCGCCGGCGGCACCCGGAAGACCCCCTGGGGGGTGTTGCGGATCAGACCGGCCACCGTCGCCGGGTCGCGCCCGGTGACGAGCGCGTCGGCCAGGTCGCAGATGATCCGCTCACCGGGGCCCTTGACCCCGTACGGGATGCCGAAGTAGTCGACCAGGGCGAACGGCATGGTGGAGAAGCCGATGCCGCCGGCGACGATCGGGGCGTCGGTGAGCCGTTTGATCTCGGTGATGATCTCCTTGTGCTCGCCGACGAACGGACGCTGCTCGAAGGCGTACACGGTGTCGGTGTTGCGGACGGTGACACCGATGAGCATCGGACTGCGCACCGCGAAGTACTCGGCGAGGCAGGACTTCCAGTCCTCGCGGTGGAACGTGAGGTCGAGGACCTCGACCTCGAATCCGGCCGCCTCCAACGAGGTGGTGAGCACGTCGAGCGCGTAGGGCGCGATCGGCGGGTGCACCTTGTTGGGGTTGACCAGAAGGACAGGGCGTCTGCTCATCGGATTTCCTCCACGGGCCTGCACGCGCAGGCGAATGACCGCTGCGTGTTCCCCCCCCGGCGCGCGGGGGGAACACGCAGCGCTCGCGGCACTGATGTGGTTGTCGCGCAGGGCCGGACAGGACCTAGACGATGCCGAGGCTGATCCCGAACTCGGGCCTGCCGCCCACCAGGTAGGCACCGGCCGACTGGAGGATGCGGTCCTGGGCGATGAGGTGCTGGCACATGGTGGCGGTGTCGCGCAGCCAGCGGTCCATGGGGGAGGTGCGGTTGATGGACCAGGTCTGGAGCAGGTCGTAGAGGCGGTCGACGATGGTGCGGGAGGTGCGGAAGGCGTGCAGCCAGGCGAGGGGTGAGGCGGCGCGTTCGTCGGGGGTGAGGTCGTCGAGGGTGCCGCCGGCGGCGAGGACCTCCCACTGGCGGGTCATGGCGGCGTAGACGCCGTTGCGGGTGGCGTTGTAGTCGGCCTCGCACTCGGCGAGGGTGACCTGGACGCGGAAGCTGTCGGACCAGGCGGTGCCGGTCATCCGGTCGACGCGGGTGAGGGCGATCTCCCTGGCGTGGTCCAGCGCGGCGCGAGCCACCCCCAGCGGCACCCCGCACATGCTGCGGGTGAAGGCGTCCGGCTGGGCGAGCGGTCCGGGCCGCCCGTGGACGGTCGAGAAGGTGTAGGTGTGCTCCTCGGGGACGAACACGTCCGTGATGGTGTAGTCACAACTCCCGCTGCCGCACAGGCCGGTGGTGTGCCAGTTGTCGATCAGGGCGACCTCCCGGCGGGGCACCATGAACTGGCGGGACTCGTGCGGGTTGCTGCCGTCCGGGCTGGCGTAGGGCTCGCCGTCCCGGTAGACGAACGCGCCCGAGGTCACCCAGTCGCTGTGCCCGATCCCGCTGCCGAACGACCACCGGCCGCTGAGCCGGAAACCGCCCGGGACGCGCTCGGCCCGCCCGGCCGGCTGGAGCAGCCCGGCGGTGATCATGTCCGGGTGGGGGAACATCTCCTTGGCGACCGCCTGGTCAAGGAAGTTGCTGTAGATCCCGGTGTTTGCGCCGATCATGCCGCACCAGGCGGCCGAGGCGTCGCCGTAGGCGAGCGCCTCCACCACCTCGGTCTGTTCGAGCGAGGTCAGCTCCAGGCCGCCCCACTCCCGGTTGAAGCACATCCGGAAGATGCCGGTCCCGCGGAGCAGTTCCACCACGTCGGCGGGCAGCCGCCGGGCCTGCTCGATCTCCTGCGCCCGCGCCCGCAGCACCGGTGCCAGGGCCTTCGCCCGGGCCAGGAGTTCGGCTGCGGTGGTGGGTGCCTCGGTGGCCGGAGTCCCGGTCAACGTCATGTCATCGCCCCTCAGCTGATGGGTCACGCGGGCCGTTCGCCCGGTCCGCGGTACGGGACGGCCTACTTGACGAGGCCGAGGCTGATCCGGAACTTGGGGGTGCCGCCCAGCAGGTAGGCGCCGACCGACTCCAGGACGGCGTCCTGGGCGGTCAGGTTCTGGCACATGGTGGCGGTGTCGCGCAGCCAGCGGTCCATGGGGGAGGTGCGGTTGATGGACCAGGTCTGGAGCAGGTCGTAGAGGCGGTCGACGATGGTGCGGGAGGTGCGGAAGGCGTGCAGCCAGGCGAGGGGTGAGGCGGCGCGTTCGTCGGGGGTGAGGTCGTCGAGGGTGCCGCCGGCGGCGAGGACCTCCCACTGGCGGGTCATGGCGGTGTAGACGCCGTTGCGGGTGGCGTTGTAGTCGGCCTCGCACTCGGCGAGGGTGACCTGGACGCGGAAGCTGTCGGACCAGGCGGTGCCGGTCATCCGGTCGACGCGGGTGAGGGCGATCTCCCTGGCGTGGTCCAGCGCGGCGCGCGCCACCCCCAGCGGCACCCCGCACAGCGCCCGCATGAAGGACTCCGGCTGGGACAGCGGGCTGCGCCGGCCGCGTGCCTCGTAGAAGGTGAAGGTGTGCTCCTCGGGGACGAAGACGTCCGTGACGGTGTAGTCGCAACTGCCCGTCCCGCACAGGCCGGTGGTGTGCCAGTTGTCGTCGACCTCGACCTGGTCGCAGGGCACGATGAACTGGCGGGACTCGTGCGGGTTGCTGCCGTCCGGGCTGGCGTAGGGCTCGCCGTCCTGGTAGACGAACGCGCCCGAGGTCACCCAGTCGCTGTGCCCGATCCCGCTGCCGAACGACCACCGGCCGCTGAGCCGGAAACCGCCCGGGACGCGCTCGGCCCGCCCGGCCGGGGCGAGCACGCCGGCGGTGATCATGTCCAGGTCGGGGTAGACCTCCTTCACCACCCGCTGGTCCAGGAAGTTGGCGAGCAGCCCGGTGTTGGCCCCGATCACGCCGCACCAGGCGGCCGAGGCGTCGCCGTGGGCAAGCGCCTCGACGACCGCGGTCTGCTCCATCGAGGTCAGCTCGGGGCCGCCCCACTCCCGGCCCCACCCCATCCGGAAGACGCCGGTCCCGCGGAGCAGTTCCACCACGTCGGCGGGCAGCCGCCGGGCCTGCTCGATCTCCTGCGCCCGCGCCCGCAGCACCGGTGCCAGGGCCTTCGCCCGGGCCAGGATCTCCGCGGCGGCGGTGGTGGGGGCCCCGGCCCCCGGGTCGTGCGTGGTCATGTGTCCGTCCCTCGGCTGCTCGTCGGTCCCGGTCATTCGTCCACGTCCAGCAGGCCGGCCGGCATCGCGAACGGCGCGTCCGCGACCGGCGGGCCGACCGGTTCGGTGTCCAGCTCGACCAGGGCGGCCGCCCCGGCCAGCCGCTCCCGGCAGGCCGGGACGGAATCGGCCTCGCACACCACGAAGGAGTGGCGGGCCAGGTACCCGCCGGGCGGCAGCCTCAGCATGCTGCCCGGCTCGGCCATCGGGGCCGCGGCGACCAGGCCGGGTGCCCGCTCCGGCACCGCGACCGAGCGCAGCAGGCAGTCCCGTTCCGGGTAGCCGAACCGGATGCCGGCCACCGCCCGACGGGCCGGTGCGGTCTTCGGCCGCCGGCCGGTGGCCACGTCGAAGAGCACCTCGCCGGGCTCGATACCGGTGGCGATCCGGCCCAGGAACGGGATCAGGTCGCCGCCGAGCCGGCCGTTGATCTCGATGATCAGCGGCCCGCGGTCGGTCAGCCGGACCTCGGTGTGGGTGATGCCGTCCTCGATGCCGAGCGCCCGGTGCGCCCGGGCCAGCGTGTCCGTCAGCTCCCGGTCCGCCAGCAGCGGGTCGGCCGCGTCGACGACGTGGCCGACCTCCTCGAAGTACGGATGGTCGCTGCTGTCCTTGCGGGCCACGAACAGCGGCAGGTACTCGCCCCTGTGGATCGCGCCGTCGACGCTGATCTCCGGCCCGGGGGCGAACTCCTCGACGATGACGCTGGCCCGGTACGGCCCGGGGTCGACCCGGCTCGCGGCCAGCGCGATGGTGAACGCCTCGTCCAGCCCGGCCCGGTCGGCCGCGAACACCACACCGATGCTCGCCCCCATCGCCCGCGGCTTGAGCACCACCGGGTAGCCGATCCGCTCGGCCGCCGCCCTGGCCCGCTCCACCGTGGTGGTGAGCTCGAAGCCCGGCTGGTGCAGGCCCGCCGCGGTCAGCTCGGCCCGGGTCAGTTCCTTGTCCCGGCAGCCGCGCACACCGCGCTCGGACAGCCCCGGCACGCCGAACTCGGCGGCCAGCAGGCCGGCGTCCAGCACCAGCGGCTCGTCCCAGCACATCACCCCGACGATCCGGCGCCGGGCGGCCACCTCGCGGGCGGCGGCGCCCATCACCGCGGAGTCGAAGACGTTGGCGACGACCACCTCGTCGAAGTACTCGCTCTGCCAGGTCGGCTTGAGGTTGTTGAGCAGCACCAGGTCCAGGCCGGCCGCGCGGGCCCGGCGGCTGATCGGTGCCACGAGGTACTCGCGGTACACCTTGAGCCCGCTGCCGACGACCAGCAGCGTCCCGTTGGTGGCGGTCATGCGTCCCCTCCCTCGGGGTCGGGACGGCGGGTCATCGGGCGACCCGGTCCGGGGTGGTGCGGCGGGTGAGGCGGTCGGTGGTGAGGTCGTGGGAACGTTGGGCGGGGACTCCGAGCAGCAGGGTGCCGTCGGCGAGTCCGGTGTTCCCGCTCCCGTCGACGACGGCGGCGAGGGGCAGGTTCGCCGGGCCGGCGCCGATCGCCGGAACGCCCACCTCGTGGTCGGTCACGCTTCCCCCTCGACGGCAGTGGATCCGTTCCCGTCCCGCGCGGCCCCGTCGTCGTCCGGGCGCAGCTCGATCCGGACCAGCCCGGCGGCGGACTCGGCCAGCCGGAGCGCCTCGGCCGGGCTCTTCGCGTGCGTCATGACGATGCCCACCCGGTCCCACGAGGTGCGCAGCCCGGTCGACCGGTGGCCGGCCGGCACGCTGCACTGGGCCATCAGCACGCCCTCGGCCCGCCGCGCCTGCTCGACACCGCGCACCTCGCCGACCCGGCCGGGGCCGGGTGCCAGGAACCGGACGGCCGCGCCGCCCTCGGCCCGCGGGGGCAGGGCGCTCGGCGGTTCCTCGCCCTTCAGCACCGCGAAGTAGCAGCGGAACAGCTCCACCGGGTACGCCACTTCGATGAGGTCGACGATCGCGTCGCCGGGCAGCCGGCCCGCGCACTCCACCAGGTACGGCACGCCGTCCGAGACGATCCACTCGCAGTGCACCACGCCGTCCCGGAAGCCCACCGCCGTCACCACGCGGGCGGTCTCGTCGCCCAGCGAGGCGGCCAGGGCGGCCGGGACGTCGGCCGGCACGACGTGCGCCAGCTCCACCGGGTGCGGGCCCGGGAACAGCCGCTTGCCGGTCACGTTGACGAACAGCGGCGCGCCGCCGCGCACCAGCATCTCGACGCTGTACTCGTCCCCGTCGACGAACTCCTCGGCCAACATGGACAGTTCCATCGGCCGGTCGGGGACGAACACGCCCTCGTCCTGGACCAGGCAGTCGGCCCACGCGGCCTCGACCTCCGCCGGCCCGTGCAGCACCCGGGTGCCCACCGACGCCTGCCGGTTGGCCGGCTTGAGCACCACCGGCCCCGGCGCCTGCCGGACGAACGCCAGCACCTCGGCCGCGCTGCGCACCGCCGTACTGGCCGGGTTGGCGACGCCGGCGGCGGCACTGACCTGCCGCAGCAGCGCCTTGTCCCGCAGGATCAGCGCGGCGCCGAGGCCCGCGCCGGGCAGCCCGTACCGCTCCGCGAGCCGCGCGGCGAACGGTGTGGCGTACTCGACCGCCGGGACGACCGCGGCGGGGTCGAGGCCGGGGTGGGCCAGGTAGAACGCGTCGGCCCGGCCCGGCAGGTGGTACTCCCACTCGATCAGGTCGCGGACGAAGGCCACGTCCTTCAGCGCCTCGCGGACGCCCCGCTTGCGGGCGACGTCCGGCTCCTCGACGTAGATCACCGAGCCCTCGGGCTGGAACGCCCCGATGGCGGCCAGCGTGACACCCACGAAACCGACGATCAGCACCGGACGGACGGGGGCGGGTCGCTCGTTCATACCGTGTCTCCGACGACCTCGTGGTTGCCCTCGGGACCCGCGGCCGGCTCTGCGGCGGCTTCCGTCGCCGGCTCGCGCCCGCGGTTCAGCCCCGCCGTCGCGAGCACCCCCGCGGCGCCGTTCACCACCGCGCACAGCACCCAGAAGCCGCTGCCGAGCCGGCTCCAGACGAACACCCCGAACAGCGGCCCGATCGCCAGCCCGAGGCCGGCCACCGCCTGCATGGTGCCGATGTACCGGGCCTTGAGCGCCGAGGGGAAGGTCGCCGGGTGGGCGAACATGCTCGGGCCGGCGATCATCAGCCCGCTCACCGCGAGCACCGCGCCGAGCAGCACGAACGCCCCGGAGTGGGTGGCCAGGGCGTACACCGCCAGGCCGAGCGAGTTCACCAGGTGGCCGAGGGCCACCGCGGTGTGCGTGGGGATCCGCAGGATGTACGTGGTGATCTTCAGCTCGCAGGTGATCAGCACCACCGAGGAGACCGTGAGCACCCCGCTGTACAGACCGGTCGGATAGCCGTCCCCGACCACCTCCAGCGGCAGTGCGATCGAGGACTGCACGTAGGTGACGGTGCCGAGCAGCACGGCCGCCAGGTAACAGAGGTACCTGCGGTCCCGCAGCATGGCGGCGTACGCCGCGCGGCCGGTGACGGCGGCCGGGCCCGCGCGGTCCGTCCCGGTGTCGGCCCCGGCCCCGCCGTCGTGGCCGGCCCGCCGCGGCAGCAGGACGAACGCCAGGGCCGCGTACAGCAGCGCGGTCAGCCCGTCCAGCCAGAACAGCGCGTCCCAGTCGGCCAGGATCAGACCCGCGGCGATCAGCGGTGCCAGCGCGGCACCGGTGTTCAGCGCGATCCGCATCATCGAGAACGCCATCACCTGGTGGCGCTCCGGCATCTCCTCACTGAGCAGCACCGACGCCGCCGGCCGGTACGCCTGCGCGAGCAGGCCCGCGAGCCCGACCACGAGCAGCAGCAGCCACAGCCGCCCCGGCCGGCTCAGCCACGGGATGACCGCGACCAGCGGGGCGGAGCCCGCCATGGCCGTCACGATGGTGGCGCGCGGGCCGAACCGGTGCGTGAACTCCCCACCCAGCATGGTCCCGAAGATCGTGCCCACGCTGTAGGCGACGATCCCCAGACCCGCCGTGGTGACCGACAGGCCCCGGTGCGTCAGGTACAGCACCAGGAAGGTCTGCACGAACGCGCCGAGCTGGTTGACCAGCACGCCCCCGAGCAGGTACCGCACCGTGACCGGGGTCGCCCGCAGGGTGTCGAACACACCGATCGGCGCCTCTTCGTCCTTCATGCCGCCACCTCCGTCACCGCGTCGACGATCCGTCCGGCGACCAGCGGCGCCGAGGCGAACCCGGTGCCGCCGCAGGCCGCCCGTGCCCAGACGGCCGGGCCGAGGCGGGCGAGCTGCGCACCGCCGGTCTCCGCGTCCGTCGTGTAGTGGCAGGCCCTGGCCGCCACCACGGTGTAGCGCCCGACGTCCGGCAGGACGCCCGCCAGGGCCAGCCGTTCGGCCCAGGGCGCCTGGTCCTCGTCGGCGCAGTCCGCCGCGGCGACCTCCCGGCACACCGCGTCCGAGCTGATCTTCAGCAGCGTGCCTCCCCCCGGCGGCACCGCCCAGGCCCGACCGTCGGCGCCCAGGCCGCCCGCCGCGGGCGCCGTCCGCCACCAGCGCGCCAGCCGATCCGGCGGGCGCAGGTAGAGCATGGTCTGACGGTGCAGCACCACCGGACGGCCCACCAGCTCACGGCCCCACGGACCGGCGGCGACCAGGACCAGGTCCGCACTGAGCACCTCACCGCCGGCCAGCTCGACCCGCCCGGACCGGGGATCGACCGCCGTCACCGCGCAGTGCGGCCGCAGGACGACCGCCGGATGCGCGGCCAGCCACCGGGCCGCGGCCCGCAGCACCCGCCGCGCCAGCAGAACCCCCGCCCGGGTCTCCCGGACACCGGTCGCACCGGCCGGGAACCCGAGGTGCGGCAGACCGGCCGGGTCGAGCCGCGTCACCTCCACGCCCGCTTCGGCCGCCGAGGCGACCACCGCGGCCACCCGGTCCGGCGGCCAGGCGGTGACCACGCCGACGCGGCGGTAGAAGGCGGTGCCCAGGACGGTCTCCAGCTCCCGCCAGCGGCGGTGCGCGGCGACCATCCGCCGGGTGCCCTCCGGATCGCCCGGCACCAGGGTGCGGATCGCCCGGTGCTGGTCGTAGGAGCTCGACCCCGGGTCGGGGATCGTGCCCCGGTCCAGCACCGTCACCCGGTGGCCCGCAAGCGCGCACTCCAGCGCGGTCAGCAGCCCGACCACGCCCGCCCCCACCACGACCACCCGGGCGGCCCGGACGGCGGTCACCGGTCGGCCCCGGCCAGCCGCGGCAGCCGTCCCGGCGTCACCTCGGTGGCGTGCGAGGCGGCCGGGATCCCGCCGTCCGTGAGGCCCTCCGCGGCCAGGTCGATCAGCAGCGGCGCCGCGCAGCGCAGGAAGACCTCCACCTCGTGGCAGAAGTCGCCCGCGTCGGCCGCCGACACCTCCCACCGGTCCAGCCGGGCGAGTTGCTCGGTCAGGGTGAAGGCCGCGGCCGTCAGGCTGAAGCGGCGCGGGTCGTACGCGGCGGCGAACCGTTCGAGCAGCCGCGCCGCCGCGGTCCTGGAGCGGGCCGACACCGGCAGCGGCCCGGCGTCCGCCCAGCCGTCGGCCTTGGCCGCCACCCGGTTCCACGGCCGCACCAGCCGCGCGTCGGTGACGGCGGCCATCGCCCCGCGGGTGAAGTTGGTCCGCTGGTAGTCCGGGCCGGTGGCGGCCAGGTAGAAGCGGACGAGGTCCCGCGGCACCTCGGCGGCCAGCTCCCGTCCCGTCACCACGTGACCGCGGCTGCTGGAGAACTTGTCGTGGTCCAGCTCGTAGAACTCGTTGGTCACGAAGTGCTCGGGCAGGACGTGCTCGCCCAGCGCCATCAGCATCGCCACGCCGACCACCGCGAAGGCGAAACTGGCGTCGGAGCCGAAGAAGTACACCACCTTCGCGCCGGCCTCGGCCGACCACAGTCGGTCCGCGCCGCCGTCCGTGCCACCGTCCGAGCCGTCTTCCGCGGCGCCGTCCGTCTCGCCGCGGTGCTCGGCGGCCAGCGCGGTGCAGTGCATGCTCCAGGCGACGGTCTCGGCGTCGGAGTAGATCACCTGCCCGGCGACCTCGGGGAACGGCGCCGGGATGCCCCACGCGATCGGCAGCGTCACGGGGTAGTCCGGCAGCGGCCGGGACAGCAACTCCTCGACCAGCTGCGCCAGACGCGGGCGCATCGTCGCGGCCTGCCGGGCGAAGTACGCCCCCAGCGCCTCGCGGTACTCCTCCAGCGGCAGCACCAGCACCTCCCGCTCGCGCAGCTCCACCGGGTCGTCCGGGTTCAGCGTCGAGCGCGGGTCGGTCAGTTCGCCGGACGCGATCCAGTGCCCGCAGTTCTCGCACAGCCCCGCGCAGCCGTCGGCCAGGCAGACCGGGCAGCCGCCGCGCACGTAGGCGTCGGTCAGGTACTCCCCGGTGCGCGGCGCGTACGGGAAGGGCACCACCCGCAGCCGCAGCCGGCCGAGGCCGTGGAGCCGTTCGAAGAACGCCCGGACGGACCCGACGTACCGGTCGTCGAAGCGGACGAACCCGTCCGGCTCGATCCCCACGGCCGCCAGCGTCTCCTCCACCTGGCCGCCGGAGCGGACCCGCAGTTCCTCGGGGTCGACGCCCAGCCTGCGCGCGGTGGTCACGATGTAGTTCTGCGTGAAGTGCACGCCCGTGCCGAACAGCACGTCCCGGCCGGCGGCGCGCGCGTACCGGGCGCAGACGTCGGCGCTCAGGAACGGGCCGGCCAGGTGACCGAGGTGCAGGTCGCCGTTGGCGGTCGGGCCGGGGGCGATCACCATCGTGCGGTCCATCAGCCGGCCCTCCGCGGGGTGGTGGTGCGACGGGTGAGCAGGTCGGTGGTGATGTCGTGGGAGCGTTGGGCGAGGACGCTGATGAGGGAGTCGGCGATGCCGTGGGTGGCTTCGTTGACGCCTTGGAGGTAGATGGCGGCGGTGGTGGTCCGGCCGAGGTCGATGCGGTAGTTGCGGGTGACGTTGATGTGGGGGAGTCCGGTCTTGGTGGCGAGGTCGCGGACGAGGGCGGGCATGCGGGTGTCGTAGCCGGTGCCGAGGAGGACGAGGTCGCAGGGGAGGGGCGTGGTCTTGCCGGTTCGGCGGTCCTTGAGGTCGAGGGTGACGGTGTCGGTGTGGTCGTCGTAGTGGGCGTGGGTGACTTCGGTCATGGTGTGGATGGTGGCGCGGGGGGTTCCGAGGATGCGTTGCCGGTAGAGCATGGTGTAGAGCTCGTCGAGGAAGGGGGGTGCGAGTCCGGCGTAGTTGGTGAGTCGCATTTCGTCGAGGACCTGGGCGCGGATCTCGGGTGGGCTGTCGTGGAATTCGTCGACGAAGGAGGGGAAGAAGAGTTCGTTGATGAATTTGCTGGTCTGGTAGTTCTGGAGTCCGATGGAGCGGACGATCATGGTGATGGTGCTGTGGGGGAGGTTGTCGTGGAGGGCGTAGAACATTTCGGCCGCGCTCTGGGCGCCGCCGATGACGACGGTGCGCAGGGGCTGGTCGCGGGGGATGCCGGAGATGCGGGTGCGGTAGCGGGAGCTGTGGATGACGCGGTCGGGGGGGAGGTGGGTGAAGGGTCGGGGGATGTGGGGGTCGCGGCCGGCGCCGATGACGAGGTCGCGGGTCCGGATGGTGTCGCCGTTGTCGAGGGTGACGTGCCAGCCGGTGGGGGTGTGGCTGTGGTCGTGCAGGGGGTCGATGGTGGTGACGCGGGCGTTGTAGCGGATCTGGACGTGTTCGAGGGTGGTGGCGACCCACTGGAGGTAGTCGGAGAATTCCCAGCGGAAGGGGTGGAAGGTGCCGAGGTTGACGAATTGGTCGAGTCGGCCCTGGTCGTGGAGGAAGTTGAGGAAGGAGTATTTGCTGCGGGGGTTGCGGAGGGTGACGAGGTCCTTGAGGAAGGAGACCTGGCTGCGGGCCCAGGGCATGAGGAGGTCGCGTTGCCATTTGATGTCGGGTGCCTGTTCGAGCAGCAGGGTGCTGTCGGCGAGTTCGGTGTTTCCGCTCTCTTCGATGGCGGCGGCGAGGGCCAGGTTCGCCGGGCCGGCGCCGATCGCCAGAACGCCCACCTCGTGGTCGGTCACGTTTCCCCCTCGATGACGGTGGATCCGGTCACGGACCGTCGGCCACCGGGAGGTTCACTGCCGGTGGGGCCACGGTTCCGGAACGCCGGTCGAACGACGTAAGGAGGCTAGGGAGCGGTCGTTCCCGATCGATAGGGGAACTCTTCCCACGGCCCGGGGAACTCTGTGACCGACCCGGCCCGAGATGCTGGGAAGACGGCGGACCCCGGCGGCGGGGAGCGCCGCCGAGGTCCCGTTCACACGTCGCGCCGGCCCACGACGACCAGCGCCAGGACGATCGCGATCACCGGCCAGAGCGCGAGCACGGTCCACGACCCGGCGATGGTGGCCGTGTACCCGAGGCTGGTGTCCGGCTCCCAGTACTCCAGCAGGCGCCTCCAGGCCGTGGCCACCATCGCGTGGTTGACGTCGGCCGACCAGCGCCGGGAGTCCGAGAACATCGGCTGCAGCATCAGCAGGGTGAAGGCGGTGGTGACCATGGTGGCCGCGCCGTGCCGGATCAGCACTCCCAGTCCCACGCCGACCAGCGCGCACACCGGAGCCAGCAGCGTGGACGCGACCAGCGCCCGCAGCACGCCCGGACGGTCGAACGGGACACCGGCGTGACGCCCGCTCAGGATCGCCTGGGAGAGCAGGAAGGCGCCGGTCGACACGGCCGCGCCGACCGCGGTCCACACCGCGGCGAGGGTCACGGCCTTGGCGAGCACCACCGAACCGCGGGCCGGCACCGCCACCGTAGTGGTGCGGATCAGCCCGCTGCCGTACTCGCCGACGACGGTGAGCGCACCGACACTGCCGGCGACCAGCATCAACGTCAGGTAGCCGGCGGCCGGGAACGCGTCGAACACCAGGAACCCCTGGTCGGTACGGGCGTCGGAGCCGGCCCTCCCGATGTTGTCGACCTCCGCCAGCGACGCCGCCGCGGCCGATCCGATGACGAAGAGCACGACGAACGCGAACGTCCACGGGGTCGAGCGCAGGGAGCGCATCTTGATCCACTCGGCGGCCAGCAGGTCGCCGAAGCGGGCCGGGAGTTCGGCGACGGGGGCTGGGGGCTCGGCGACGGGGGCGCCCGGGGCGCCGGAGGGAACGGCGGAAGGTGTGGTCATCGGGGACGTCCTGCCTGGTGGTCGACGCTGTCCGCGGTCAGTTCCATGAAGGCCTCCTCCAACGAGGCGCTGCGGGTGGTCAGTTCGTGCAGCACGATGCGGTGCTCCAAGGCGAGCGCCCCGATCCGGTCGGTCGGCAGCCCGGTCACGACGAGCCGTTCGGCCCCGGCGGAACCCTCCGGCTCGACCACCGCGCCCGCCGCGGTGAGCAGCCCGGTCAGCTCGGCGGCCCGCGGCGTGCCGACCACGGCACCGGGCCGGGTGCCGCGGGCCGCGAAGCTCCGTACCGACTCGGCGGCGATCAACCGGCCCTGTCCGATGACGACGAGGTGGTCGGCGGTCCGCTCCATCTCCGTCATCAGGTGGCTGGAGAGGAAGACCGTCCGGCCCTCGGCGGCGAGCCGTCGAAAGAGGTGGCGCATCCAGAGCACGCCCTCCGGATCCATCCCGTTGATCGGCTCGTCGAACATCAGCACGGGCGGATCACCGAGCAGGGCGGTGGCGACGCCGAGCCGCTGCTTCATACCGAGCGAGAACCCGCCGATCCGGCGGCGGGCCGCCTCCGACAGGCCCACCTCCTGCAGCACCTCCTCCACCCGGCGCCGCGGGATGCCGTTGCTGCGGGCCAGCGCCGCCAGGTGGGCCGCGGCGCTGCGGCCGCCGTGCACCTGGCCCGCGTCCAGCAGGGCGCCGACGTGCCGAAGGCCGCGCCGGTGGCTGCGGAACGGAACACCGCCGACGGTGGCGGTGCCGCCGCTGGGCGTGTCCAGGCCCAGGATCATCCGCAGCGTGGAGGTCTTGCCGGCACCGTTGGGCCCGAGGAAGCCGGTGACCTGCCCGGGGCGGACGGTGAACGACAGCTGGGCGACGGCGGTCCTGCCGCCGTAGGTCTTGGTGAGTTCGTTGACTTCGATCACAGCCCCGACGGTGCCGGTCACACCCCCGCCCGGGCATCGGGCCGGAGGCGGCAATCGCGTGGGACGTCAGCCCGGGGGCGTACGCCTCCGGGCCCATGTCCCGTGGGCGGCGGCCGGATACGCTCGCGGAATGACGAGGACGAGGCTGATGACCTGGGGCGGCGGGGCGCTGTACCCGGTCGTGCTGCTGTTGCCGGTGTGCGACGCGCCCGAGGCGTCCGGCACCCGGCAGGGCATCGGGGCACTGCTCGCCTCCGGTCTGCTCGTCGGGGTGCTGCGCCGCCGTCCCCAGGTGGCCCTGACGATGGTCCTGGTGGGGGCTGTCCTGGTGGTTCCGCTCTGCCACGACCGGAGCCCGGGCCGGTTCGCCCCGTTCCTGGCGGTGGACCTCGCCCTGGGCCTCATCGTCGCCACCCGGTCGCGGCGCGCCTCGACCGTCGCCGCCGTGGTGTCGGTCACGGCGCAGCTGGCCACCGTCGCAGGCTTCACCCAGGGGTCGGACGGCATGATCGGCGCCTGCGTGATCACGGTCCTGCTGGTGGCCGCCTCCGGCATGGCCGGCCTGCTGATCCGCGAACGCCGTGCGCACGCGGGCGCGCTGCGCACGCAGCAGGTGGCCGAGGCGGTGACCGCCGAACGGCTGCGGATCGCCCGCGAGTTGCACGACATGGTCGCGCACAGCATCGGCATCATCGCCATCCAGGCCGGGGTGGGCGGCCGGGTCATCGAGACCCAGCCGCTGGAGGCCCGCGCGGCCCTGCAGGCCATCGAGGCCACCAGCCGGGAGACCCTGGCGGGCCTTCGGCGCACGCTGGTGGCGTTGCGTCAGGCCGATCCGCATCCCGGCGCCGCGCAGGCACCGCTCGCCCCCGGACCGGCCCCCGGCCTGGCGGACATCGAGCGGCTGGTGGCGGCGACCGCGGACGCGGGGGTCGAGGTCGAGCTGCGCTGGGCCGGCGAGCGGCGTCGACTGCCGGCCGAGGTGGACCTGTCCGCCTACCGTATCGTGCAGGAGGCGGTGACCAACGTGGTCCGCCACGCGGGCGTCGGGCGCTGCCGGGTGGCCATCGACTACGGATCGGAGGAGCTCGCCGTGGAGATCGTCGACGACGGGCGGGGGATGCGGGGCGCGGCGGGATCCGGCTTCGGCATCACCGGCATGCGGGAACGCGTCAGCCTGCTGCACGGCCGGTTCAGCGCCGAGGCGCGGCCCGGTGGCGGATTCCGGGTGGCGGCCCGACTGCCGCTGGCCGAGCCCGTCGGGCTCCCGGTGGACGTCCGATGAGCATCCGTGTCGTCATCGCCGACGACCAGCCGCTGGTCCGGTCCGGCCTGCGGGTGATCATGGCCGACCACCCCGACCTGGACGTCGTCGGCGAGGCCGCGTCGGGTGCGGAGGCGGTCCGACTGGCCCGGGAGCTGGCCCCCGACGTGGTGGTGATGGACCTCCGGATGCCGGGGATGGACGGCATCGAGGCCACCCGCCTGATCGCCACCGGCTGTGCCACCACCCGTGTCCTGGTTCTGACCACCTTCGACGAGGACGAGCACGTGTACGGCGCACTGCGCGCCGGCGCCGGCGGGTTCGTCGTCAAGGACATGGCGGTGGACGACATCCTCGCAGCGGTCCGCGTGGTCGCCGCCGGTGACGCCCTGATCGCCCCGGGCGTCGCCCGCCGTCTGATCGCCGAGTTCGTCAACCGGCCCGCACCCGCCGCGGAGCGCTCCCCCCGCCCGGTCGCGGGCATCACCGAGCGCGAACGGGAGGTCCTCACCCTGGTCGGCCGGGGCCTCTCGAACTCCGAGATCGCCGGCGAGCTCTTCATCTCGACGGCCACCGCCAAGTCCCACGTGGCCCGGCTGTTCACCAAGCTCGGCGCCCGCGACCGGGTCCAACTCGTGATCGCCGCCTATGAGATGGGCCTGGTCACGGCGCCGAGGTGACCTGTCGTCCGGGCGGCCGCGGTCCGGGCGGGCTGGCGGCCGGGCGGGCCGGCGTCCGTCAGACCGGGGCGCGTCCGGTGTCCAGGACCAGGCCCGCGACGTGGTCGGCGATCATGTCGAGGATCTGTTCGGCCGCCCGGGCGTCGCCGAGCACCAGGAAGTTCAGCGTCAGGCCGTCCGTCATCGCGGCCAGGTAGCGTGCCAACACGGCGTCCGGGACGCTGAGTTCGACGCCCGCCAGGTCGCGGAGCCGGTCGAGCAGCTCGATGTAGGCGGCGGAGTACAGCTCGTACTGCCGCCGCGCCAGGTGCTCGAAGCCGGGCTGGCGCAGCGCGTACTGGGTGAGCTCGTAGGTGAGCATGTGCTCGCCCGGGTTGGCGGCCACGTGGTCCCAGTAGGCCCGGAAGCCGGACCGGACGGTCTCGCGCAGGGTGGCCCTCGGCCGGATCGCCTCCCGGACCATGGCGACCGAGTGCTCGGTGATGGTCGCGATGACGGACTCCAGCAGGGCCTCCTTGGAGTCGAAGCAGTAGTGGAACACGCTCAGCGACACGCCCGCCTCTGCGGCGATCGACCGGGTGGTGGTCCGGGCGACGCCGTCGCGGGTCATCGCGCGGATCGCGGCCTCGGTCAGCTGTCTGCGCCGCTCGGCGGACGGCATCCGTGCCATCGGGGGAGTCCTCTCGTTCACGTGCTGCGTGCTGCGTGCTGCGTGCTGCGTGCTGCGGTCGTGCGTGCGCCGTGCGCCGTGCGGCGGGCCTGCGGGCGGCGGGCGTGCGGGTGCGGCCGGACCGGGGACACCGGTCCGGCCGCACCCGCCGCCGCCCGGGGGCGGCGCCCGTCAGGTGCTGTAGACGCCGACCTCGTGCAGGGAGTACCCCCACTTGGTGCCGCGCTGCACCCCGTGGACACGGACCAGTCGGGCCGGCACACCCGCGAACTGCGCGGTGTCCAGGCCGCCGTCACCGGTGGTGGTGGACCAGACGGTCTTCCAGGTGGCCCCGTCGGTGGAGACCTCGATCCGGTAGCCCTTCCCGTAGGCGCGCTCCCAGTCCAGGGTGACGCGCCCGACCAGCGACGTGGACCGCAGGTCGATCTGCAGCCACTGGTCGTCGCTCCAGTCGCTGGCCCACCGGGTGCCCGTGCTGCCGTCCACGGCCCGGCCGGGCGCGTAGCTGGTGAACGGGTTCCACTCCGAGGAACTGGCCGAGGCGGAGGAGCCGGCGGCCAGGTTCACCCCGGACCGGTGCTTCTCGGAGGCACCCCAGGTGTCGAGATAGGTCTCGGCTCCCCGGAAGAGGTCGTCCACCACGTCCTGGCCGCCGACCAGGCGGATGTCCTCCAGCCAGTCCGGGACCAGGCCGTAGTGCGCGGCGCCGTCGGTGTTGATGTCCCAGGTCCGCTCGCCGGTGGTCTGGCGGTCGATCACGGACCCGCCGTCGACGCTGCGGAACGGGTAGCGCACCGGGTTCGGGGTGTCGGCGCCCCGCGGGCCCGGCCAGCCGCCGACCCCGTTCATGTCGGTGCCGTAGCCGTAGCCCACGTGGTACTTGTCGCGCAGCGCGTCCGTACGCTTGGCCTCCGCGCTGAATCCCTCGGCGCCGTGCATGTACTGGGCGACGAAGCCGCCGAGCTTGTAGACCCGCTCGGTCCAGTCCAGGTCCATCCAGCTGTGCGAGGAGATCACGCCCGGGTACGACTCGGACTCCAGGATGTCGAAGGCGCGGCCGGCCGCCTTGACGCTCATGTGGTCGATCTCCAGCATCATCTTGCGCTTCACCATGCCGCGCACGGCGTACTCGCCGAGATCGGTGAGACCGCGCGAGTTGCACTGCGCGCCCGCCGCGTAGGACGGGACGGCGACGCCCTCGGGGAGGTCCTTCTGGGCGGCGAGCGCGGGCGCCAGGCCGATGGGGTTGTCGTGCTGCGGGCCGGCGCACTGTTCGGTCTTCCAGAAGGTGCCGGTGGACAGGAACTGGCCGACGTTGATGGCCGTCCCGAGCCCGCCCTCGTCGAACCGCACGCCGCACAGCGCGTTGTCGAACTTGTGGCACAGGAACATGCTGCGCACGCCGAGCCCGTACAGCTCGTCCAGGCCGCGGTCGATGTCGTCCCGGCTGCACTGGGCGACGTCCAGGATCTGCTTGCAGCCGAACGGTTCGGAGGTCTCGACGCCCAGGACGACGGCCAGCTTGCCCTGCTGGATCACGTCGCGGGCCTGCGCGCTGTCGGTGACGATCCGGAACCAGCCCTTGCCCGCCCCGCCGTACATCCGGTCGACGTAGGCCTGCAGCTCGTACGTCTTCTGTGCCTGGAGCCGGATGGAGGTCATCTCGTCGCAGCCGCGGTCCTTGAAGAAGTAGACCGAGCAGATCACGCCGTTGGTGACCAGGTCGTTGACCAGCACCCGCTGGCCGCCGCGCCAGGCCCGTTCGACCCAGGCGTAGTAACTCTGCTGGTGGGTCAGCGAGTCGTGGGCGGGCCAGTCCTTGAAGGTGGGCCAGCCGACCGGGTCGTGCTTGCCGTCGCCGCCGTTGGTGATGTAGTCGAAGATCGCGAGGGAGCCGTCCGGGTAGTGCTCGGGACAGTCCTTGAGCGCGTCCGCGATGCCCTGTTCGGAGAAGCCCTTGCCGCAGATGAGCCGGCCGCCGAAGGCCTCGTTGGCCATCAGGTGGGTGTGGGCGTCGATGAAGCCCCGGACCTGTCCCTGGGCGTCGGTGCCCTTGAAGGGCTCGCCCGTGACGTTGATCTGCGAGTCGGGTACGGGCCGTGCGGTCGGGTTCCACCAGCCGGCGTCACCGGAGGCCGAGGCCGGTGCGCCGGGTGCGGGGGCGGCGAGCGCCATGGCCACCAGGGCGAGGAGTAAGGACAGGACCGCGAGGATCCTGCCTCTGCTGTAGGCGTGTTGAGTCATGGGTCACCACTCAGGTCGGGGTGGGGGAGTGAGCGGACGGCGCGGTCGCAGCGCGCCGGAGCGTGCGGGGGTCGCGGGCCGTGCCGTCCGGCCGACTGGCATGTCCCGCGTACTCGATGTGACGAGAATCGCCACTGTTGGAATCCGAGTCAATAGTCCGGGACGGATGACCTGATGTTTCGTCAAACCACTTGCGTACGACGGCCGGTGTGCCTCACCCGCAGGGCACGCCGGCGCTCTTCCAGGTCGCGGCGTCGACCATGCGGGTCGGGGCGAAGGACTCCGCGGGCATCGCCCGGCCGTTCCTGAGCCGGTCGTACATGGTCTGGACGGCGAGGGCGCCGACGTCCCTGCCGTTGATGAACAGGGCGGCCCGCATGCCGGAGGGCCTGCCGCCGCTCCAGTTCTTGCAGGCGAGGTAGGCGCCGAGGCCGACGCCGATCACGTCCTGGGGCTTGAAACCGGCGTTCTGCAGGGCGGTGACGCCGCCCTGGACGTTCTCGTCGTTGCAGCCGAGGACGATCCAGTGCTTGACGTCCGGGTTGGCGGTGACGGTCGCCGCGACCCTGTCCTGGGCGCCGGTCGGCGTGTTGTCGGTCGCCACGTCGATCTTCTGGACGCTGGCGCCCGCGGTCGCGATGAACGCGTCCTTGGCCGCGTTCACCCGGTCCGTGCAGACCGTGACGTCCTGCTTCCAGGCGGAGAGGATCCGGGTGTCCGCCTGGTTCCAGCCGGTGTTCCGGTACTCCTCGCCGGCCCGCTTGCCGACCTCGCCGCCCATCTGGGTGCCGCTGAAGCCGATCCGGGGGATCAGGTCGGCCTTGTCGCAGGCGGACGGTTCGGGGCCGGTGGCGCAGATCTGGTCGTCGGAGGTGAGCAGGGCGACCCTGGCCTCCCTGGCGGTCTGCACGACCTGCGGACCGACGGCCGGGTCCGGCACCACGACGATCAGGCCGTTGGACTTCTGGGCTATCGCGGACTGCACCTCGCCGACCGTCCGGTTCGCGTCGTTGCCGAGGTTGACCACCTTCAGGTCGATGCCCAGCTCGGCGGCCTTCGCCTTGGCGCCCTCCGCCTCGCCGATGAAGTACTCCTGGTCGCCCTGCTTCTGCAGGTACGTCAGGGAGATCCTGCCGGCGACCTTCGCGACCGGGTCGGTGGCGGAGGAGCCGGACGGGGCGCCGGTGGAACACGCGGTGGTGGTCAGGCCGAGGAGGGCGAGGAGGCCGGCGGCGGCGCGTCGGCCCGGAGTGCGGGGCATGGTGGCTCCTGGGGGGTGGCGTCGGTCCTGAGCCAGCCAGATGAAACACAAGCGCTCAGAAATCAACTGGATCGAACGTTCGGGCACAGGAAACGCCGCCGGTGGGGGATCGTCAAGAGCTCTGTCACGGCTGCGCGACTTCGAGATGCTCCTGTGATGCGTGCAACCGGTGTGACGCGTGCGACTGGTGAGATGCGAGCAACCGGTGTGGCGTGAGGGGCGGCGGGATCGGGCTGCGCCAGGCTGCCGGGCCGTGGTCTCCAGCGGCCGGAAATGCCCCGGAAAACACCGGTGGCAAGGAGGGAAACCACTCCTTGCCACTCCCAAGATATAGCGCACCGGGGGCCTTGCGGCAAGGCCCCGGTCCTGCCGCAGAATGGTCGACCGAAGCCTTGACCTGCGGAAACAGGGGAAATGCCGCAGCGGTGAATCGTGCACGGACCGGCCGGGTGGCGACCGTCCCCTGAATGTCGGACATCCGGATGTCCGGCCGGTGAATGTCCTGGTGTGGAGGAGAGTTCCCATGATCGATGTGATCGTCGCCGGTGGCGGACCGACAGGTCTGATGCTGGCAGCCGAACTGCGGCTGCACGGCGTGCGAGTAGTGGTGCTGGAGCGGCTCGCCGAGCCGACCGAGCAGTCCCGCGGACGCGGCCTGCACGCGCGCAGCGTGGAGCTGATGGACCAGCGCGGCCTGCTCGACCGCTTCCTCGCGGTCGGTGAGACGTTCCGGGTCGGCGGTCTCTTCGGCGGCATCGTCAAGCCGTGGCCGGAGAGCCTGGACACGGCCCACCCGTACGGTCTCGCCATCCCGCAGGTGGCCACCGAGCGGATCCTCGACGCGCGTGCGCTCGAACTCGGGGCCGAGATCCGGCGCGGCCGCGACCTGGTCGGGCTGGGCCAGGACGAGGACGGGGTGGACGTCGACCTGGCGGACGGTACCCGGCTGCGCTCGCGCTACCTGGTCGGGTGCGACGGCGGCCGCAGCACGGTCCGCAGGCGGCTCGGCGTCGCCTTCCCGGGCGAACCCGCCACGGTCGAGACGCTGTTGGGAGAGATGGAGCTGGCCGAGGACCCGGAGACGGTGGCCGCCGTCGTCGCCGAGGTCCGCAGGACCCAGCAGCGCTTCGGCCTCGAACCCGACGTGGACGGGAAGAAGGGGGTGTACCGGGTCGTCGTGCCCGCCGGCGCGGTGGCACAGGACCGCGCGGCCGCGCCGACTCTCGCGGACTTCCGCAGGCAGCTGCGGGTGACGGCCGGCACCGACTTCGGCGCGCACTCGCCGCGCTGGCTGTCCCGGTTCGGTGACGCCACCCGGCAGGCCGAACGCTACCGGGTGGGCCGGGTGTTGCTGGCCGGGGACGCGGCGCACATCCACCCGCCGACCGGCGGGCAGGGGCTGAACCTCGGTGTGCAGGACGCCGTCAACCTCGGCTGGAAGCTGGCTGCCGAGGTCAACGGCTGGGCGCCGGAAGGGCTGTTGGACAGCTACCACGCCGAACGGCACCCGGTGGGCGCCCGGGTGCTGGACAACACCCGCGCACAGATCACGCTGCTCGGCGCCGATCCGGGCCCGACCGCGCTGCGGGAACTGTTCTCGAAGCTGATGGACTTCGAGGAGGTCAACCGGTACGTGACCGAGATGATCACCGCGGTCGGGGTCCGCTACGACCTCGGCGAGGGCCCCGACCTGCTCGGCCGGCGGATGCGGGACGTCGCCCTGAAGGAGGGACGGCTGTACGGGCTGTTGCACGGCGGCCGCGGGCTGCTGCTCGACCGGACCGGCCGGCTGTCGGTGGACGGCTGGACGGACCGGGTCGACCTCGTCGTCGACCGGGACGCCGACCTCGGCGGGGAGCCGGGGGTGTCCGCGGTGCTGCTGCGCCCGGACGGCCACGTGGCGTGGGCCGGCACGGACCAGCGGGAGCTGCGCGGCCCGCTGGCGCGGTGGTTCGGCGCCGCCGCGGGCTGAGCGCCGCGCGTGGACCCGGGGCGCCGGTCGCCTCGGGTCCACGGTCGTGTCGGGGTGTCGTTCGCCCCGGCGTCCGTTCGCCCCGGGTCGCCGGTCGACCCTGTGCCGCTGGTCAAGCGAGTCCTAAAGGAACGTTAAGTGTCAGGCCCTGAAGGGAAAACACCCAGGTCAGCCAGTCTTGTGTTCAGGTCGTGAACCTTGCCGGGCCGGTGGCCCCTGCATAACATGTGGCCCCTCGGGTCGGGCGGCGCCTCGATGAGAGCGCTCTCTCGGCCGCCCGGAGCGTCCCTCCGCACCCGTGGCCGACCGCCGGCCCCGACCCGGCACCTCCCTGCCCCAGGAAAGGCGTACTGCCCATGGCTGCACACCGCGCGTCCCGATGGTCACTCGGCGGCCTCGCACTCACCCTCGCCGCCGGGCTCGTCACGGCCGCCGTCGTGTCGACCACCGGACCCGCGCCCTCCCGGGCCGGCGCCGCCGTCGTCGCACAGGGCTGGTCGGACGAGTTCGACGGCGCGTCCGGCGGTGCCCCCGACGCCGCCAAGTGGACGGTGGAGACCGGTGGTTCGGGCAACGGCAACCACGAGCTGCAGTACTACACACCCGGCAACGCCAACGCCGCGCTGGACGGGCAGGGCCACCTGGTGATCACCGCCCGCAAGAACACCGACTCCGGCCTCGGCTGCTGGTACGGGACCTGCCAGTACACCTCCGCCCGGCTCAACACGGCGAAGTCCTTCACCCAGGCGTACGGACACGTCGAGTCCCGCATCAGGATCCCGCGCGGGCAGGGCGTCTGGCCGGCCTTCTGGATGCTCGGCGCCGACCTCGGGCAGGTCGGCTGGCCGAACAGCGGCGAGATCGACGTCATGGAGAACATCGGCCGCGAGCCCGGCACGGTCCACGGGACGGTGCACGGCCCCGGCTACTCCGGCGCGGGCGGCCTCGGAGCCGGCTACACCCTGCCCGGCGGCCGCGCGTTCGCCGACGACTTCCACGTGTTCGCCGTCGACTGGAGCCCCACCGCGATCACCTGGTCGGTGGACGGCACCGCCTACCAGACCCGTACCCCCGCGGACACCGCCGGCCACAGGTGGGTGTTCGACCACCCCTTCTTCGTCATCCTCAACCTGGCCGTCGGCGGCGACTGGCCCGGCGGCCCCGACGGCGCCACCGCGTTCCCGCAGACCATGACCGTCGACTACGTCCGCGCCTCGGCCTGGAACGACTCCTCGGGCTCCACCACCGGCGCGATCCGCGGCATCGGCGGCATGTGCGCGGACGTGGCCGGTGGCTCGAACGCCGACCGGACCCCGATCCAACTGCACAACTGCACCGGCAACCCCGCCCAGCACTGGACCGTCGGCGCGGACGGCACCGTGCGCGCCCTCGGCAAGTGCCTGGACGTCGCCGGCGGTTCGTCGGCCGACGGGGCCGTCGTCCAGCTCTACTCCTGCAACGGCACCAACGCGCAGAAGTGGACCCGCACCGCCGCCCACGACCTCACCAACGTGGGCGCGAACAAGTGCCTGGACGCCAAGGGCAACTCCTCGGCGGACGGCACCAGGCTCCAGCTCTGGACCTGCGGCGGCGGCGCCAACCAGAAGTGGACGGTCGGCTGACCCGCGCCGCCCACCGCGACCGCACCGACCCACCCCGCACGCACCCCACACCGTTCGCCCGCCCCACCGGGCGCAGGCCGCCGAGCGCCGGACTCACCCCACCGAGCCGCCGCGCCGCGCCGCCCCACCGGGCGCGGGCCACCCAGCGCGTCCCGCCGCCGCGGGCCGCCACCGCAGAAGGGAACCCCCCATGACAGCGCGTCACCACCGGCCGATCTCCCGCCGGAAGCTGCTTGCCGCCACCGCAGGCGCGGCGCTCTCCGTCGCCGCCGTGTCCAGGTGGATCGAGTCGAGCGCCTCCGCCTCCACCTCGGCCACCCTCCCCCTGGACCTGGTCAACACCACCGGCTCCGGCACCGTGTACGCCTACGTGCTGGGCCGGGACCCCGCGGCGGGCGGCGCCTGGGCCTTCGTCCAGGCCGACGGCTCCACCCTGCACCACCCGCCGTCCCCGGCGAACGACCAGACGCCGCTGGGGGTCGACTGCGCCATCGCGCTGGGCGGCCCGGGCGCCGGTGCCCGGCGGGTGACCCTGCCCCACCTCGACAGCGGGCGGATCTACTTCTCGGTCGGTGCGCGGCTCACCTTCCTGATGAACCGTGGGGGAGGGCTGGCGCTGCCCTCGGTGAGCAACCCCTCCGATCCCAACGCGGCCGTCCAGCACGACTTCTGCGAATTCACCTTCAACAACGACCAGCTGTACGCCAACATCACCTTCGTCGACATGGTCGGCCTGCCGATCGCCTTCCGGCTGGAGACCGCCCAGGGCACCCAGACAGTCCGCGGGCTCCCGTCGGACGGGCTGGCGCGGGTCGCCGCCGCCCTGCGGGCCCAGTCGGCCGCGGACGGCAGCGACTGGAGCCGCCTGATCGTCCAGCGCAACGGCGCCGACCTGCGGGTGCTCAGCCCCAACCTGGCGATCCGCGGCAACTCCGGGCTGTTCTCGGGGTACTTCGACAGCTATGTGGACCAGGTCTGGAACACCTACCGCTCCCGGGACCTGCACCTCGACACCCAGTTCACCTGGGGCACCCTCACCGGCCGGGTGAACGGCGACACGCTGACCTTCCCGGGGGTCGGCAGTTTCGCCAAGCCCTCCACCCTGGCGATCTTCTCCTGCAGCGACGCGCCCTTCACGACCGGCAACGACGTCATGGGCAACCTCAGCGCGCGGCTGGCCGCCGCCCTCAACCGGACCACCCTGCTGGACAACCCCGACCAGCCGACCGCCGAGCGGCCGGCCACCTTCTACACCAAGCCCCGCACCAACCACTACGCCCGGATCCTGCACGCCACCACCCCCGACGGGCTCGGCTACGCCTTCCCCTACGACGACGTGCACCCGGCCGGAGTCGACTTCGAGGGCAAGGTGCAGTCGGGCAGCCCCGGCCGGTTCACCATCACCGTCGGCGGGACGGCGGGCGGCGCGACCCCGACGCCGAGCCCGACGGGCACCGCCACGCCGACCGCCACGCCCACCGCGACGGCCACCGCGACGGCCGGCGGCGGGGTCAGCGCGTTCGCCACCATCCAGGCCGAGTCCTTCGGCGCCCAGTCGGGCGGCCGGGCGGAGTCCTGCGCGGACACCGGCGGCGGCAGCGACATGGGGTGGCTGAGGAACGGCACCTGGCTGAAGTACCCGGCCGTCGACTTCGGCGCGGCGGGGGCCGGCCGGTTCGACGCCCGGGTCGCGTCCGGCGCGGCGGCCGGGGTCAGCGGTCTGGTACAGGTGCGGCTCGGCAGCCCCACCGCCACTCCGATCGGCAGCCTGGCCGTCGCCTCGACCGGCGGCTGGCAGAGCTGGCGCACCGTGCCCGTGGACGTCCGCCGGACGACCGGCGTGCACGACGTCTACCTGACCTTCGACAGCGGGCAGCCGGCCGACTTCGTCAACCTGAACTGGTTCACCTTCGCCTGACGTCCGCGCCGGCCGTCCCCGCGGGCCGATCCCGGCCCGTCCCCGCAACGCCCGTCGGCGGTGCCCTCCCGGGCCGGGAGGGCACCGCCGACGGCGTACGAGGGCCCGGTGGCTACCGCATGCCGCTGTCCAGCTGCGACTGGAGCTCGGCGTCGGCCACCGCGATGGCCACGCCCATCGCCTCGGCGATGTGTCCGGCGGCGGACATCACGCGGGCGGTGCCCACGATCGGCGCGATCGCGACCAGCACGTCCTGCAGCTGGCTCGCGGTCACGTTGGCCTCGACCGCGGGGCCGAGGTGGGCGAGGTAGGAGATGGACGGGGCGTCGGAGGCAACCAGTGCGGCGATCCGGGTCAGGATGAGCATGTCCTCGCTCATTCCGCACCGCTCGATGGAGTCCATCGTCATCGCTGCGAGCGTGTCGAGGACCGGGGTGTCGGACATGGTCGACATGTCGGTTTCCCTTCGGGGACGAGGAGACGCAGACGTCCGCCGCCCGGCGTGCGCCCGCTCCTGCTCGTCGACGGTAAGCCCGCCGCGCGGACTCGGCCATCCGGCCGGATCCCGGACGGGCACCCGGAGTTGCCTGACATGTGCATATCTATGCAATCTATGACAAAATGTCTGTATGCATGACTCCACCGAGCAGCATCAGCGCGCCGCCCAGGGAGCCCACCCCTTCGCTCCCGTCCCGGCCCCCCGCGCGAACGTCATCCTTGCCCGCGACTGCCGCGAGTGCCGGTCCTGGGGCACCGTGATCACCGAACAGGGCCGCCACGAGCTCTGCCCGACCTGCCAGCTCCCCGCCGCCGAGTCGGCGTGATCCGCGCGGCCACCCGCCGTTCCCGATCCCGCCCTTCCCGATCCCGCCGTTCGTGGGCCCGCCGTTTCCCGTACCGTCCCGCCGAGCCCGAGCCCGAGCCCGAGCGCCGCCGTCACACCGCGGTGGCGTCGGCGAGTGCGTCGGAGAGCTCCGGCCGACCACCGATGCCGAGCTTGCCGTACGCATTGGTGAGGTGGACCTCCACCGTCCGCAGGCCGACGAACAGGTGCTGGGCGATCTGCTTGTTGGTCATGCCGGCCACCGCCAGCGCCGTCACCCGGCGCTCGCTCGGCGTCAGCGCGTCCACGCCCTGGAAGGTCCGGGTGCGCGGGCGGTCGCCTGCCGCGCGCAGCTCGTCCATCGCCTGCTCGGCGATCACGGTCGCCCCGCACTGGTGGGCCAGGCTGACGGCCTGCCGCAACTGCTCGCGGGCCTCCTCGACCTGCCCGGCGGCGCGCAGTCCGGCACCGAGGTCGACCAGGGCCTGCGCCCGGCGCAGCCGCGCGTCGGACTCGCCGAGCACCTCGACCGCCTCCCGAAGCAGCGCCAGCCCCGGCCGCCCCGGCGTGGCGGCGCCGAGCGAACGCAGCGCCACCCCGATCATCTCGGGCACGCCCCAGCGGCGTGCCAGCTCCAGGTCCTCACCGGCCAGCACCCTGGCCTCCTCGTGCCGGCCCAGCGAGACGAGCACCAGCGCGGCCTCGGACCGCCACGGGTAGAAGCCGGGGCCGGCCATGCCGCGGGTGCCGGAGCGCTCCCCGCAGAGCAGGAAGTCCGCCAGGGCCTGCTCGGGCAGGCCCTGCGCCAGGCGCAGCCAGCCGCGGGCGAGCAGGACGTAGTCGTTGGCCCAGTGCAGGTTCAGCTCGCCGGTCAGCCCGGCCTGCGCCAGCAGTTCCTCGGCCTCCACCAGCAGGCCCTGCCGGACCCGGGCCTCCAGCAGCGTGGTGACCGGGAAGACGCAGTGGCTGGTGTGGGAGCCGACCCCGATCTCGCGCAGTGACTCCAGTGCCGCCTCGGCGTCGGCCCGGCACTCGGCGAGCCGGCCGAGCCGGCAGTTGGCGTTGGCCCGGGTGCTGATCGCGTGCGCGTAGCCGAGCACGGAGCCCCGGGCCCGCGCCTCGGCCACCGCCGCGTCGGCGTAGTTCAGCGCCGTCCGGGCCGCTCCGGCGGCGCCGAGCGCGAACACCGCGTTGTTGTAGACGATCGACTCGTCGTCGGCCGGGATCATGCCCAGCGTCAGGGCCCGCTGGGCGAATTCGACGGCTTCCGCCGGGTCCTCGCCGCGCATCGCGGCCCGCAGGCTGAGCAGCGCGGCCAGCGGCCGTTCCACGGCGCCGCCGCCGGCGTCCGAGAGGTCCAGCTCCCACAGCCGCGGCCGGACGGCGGCGGCTGTGGCCAGCTCGCTCAGGCCGGCGTAGATGTAGTCGATCTCCAGCCGGAGGGCGTACTCGTCGCCGGCGCCGCGCAGTTCGGCACTGGTGCGCCCGAGGACGTCCAGCGCCTCGCCGTAGTTGTCGGTCGCGAACAGCGCCATGGCCAGCCGCCGGGCGGCGGACGTCCGGGCGGCGGCCCCGTGGGACAGCTCCAGGCTCTGCCGCAGGTTGCGGACCGCCGTCGGCACGCAGGAGGCCAGCTCCGCCAGTCCGAGCATGCTCAGCAGGGTCGCCCGCGCGCCCTCGGGCAGCGGCTCGCGCAGCGCGCGGCGCAGGGCCGCGACCGCGCCGTCCGGATCGCCGGCCGCCAGGGCCTCGGCGGCCGACCGGCGCAGCGCCTCGTTCGCCCAGTCCTCGTCCAGTGGGCCGGTGGTGTGCAGCAGACGGGCCGCCACCTCGTCCTCGGGGGCGTTCTGCGCCCACAGCAGCCGGGCCGCCGCGAGGTGGATCCGCTGGCGCCGGCTGGGCAGCACCAGCTCGGCCAGCGAGCGGGCCGCCACCGGGTGGACGAAGCCGACGGCCGGCCCGACGCGTCGCAGCACACCGGTCTCGACCAGCGCGTGCAGGGCGTCCTCGACCACCGCCTCGGACTCCCCGACCACCGCGGCGACCTGGTCGGTGCCGGGCGTGCCGCCGAGCACGGCCACCGCTTCGGCGACCTCCACCGCGGCCGGGCCGGCGTTGGCCAGGGCGGCCCGGACGGCCTGTCCGATCTCGGTGGGAGCGAGCGCGTCGAGCCGCTCCGCGGCGTCCGCGGACGGTGCCGGCTCCGCCGCCGCGGTGGCCCGCAGCAACGCCCGGAGCAGGAAGGCGTTGCCGTTGGTCGCGTGCCGGCAGCCGCGCACGAACGCCTCGTCCGGGGCCTGCCCGTGCGCCTGCTCGGCCATCGCCGCGACCGTCGCCGCACCGAGCGGCCCGAGCGCGACCCGCTGCCGGAAGAGTTGCAGCACCGTCCCCGGCAGCTCCCGCTGCGCGGGCTCGGTGGCCCCGGCGCCGATGGTGGCGAGCACGCCCAGCGGGAGCCCGCCGGCGCGCCGCAGCAGGTAGCTGAGCCAGCGCAGCGAGGCCGGGTCGGCCCACTGGAGGTCGTCCACGGCGATCAGCAGCGGCCCCCGGGCGGCCAGGTGGACGGTCAGCCAGTGCAGCCCGCCCAGCACCGCGCCGTCGGCCGGCGCCGGCCCGGCGGAGTGCGGCGGTCGGGGGCCGAGGACCTCGGCGGCGGCGGCCGCGGGACCGGCCAGCAGCGGGTGCGGCGCCCCCGGCGGGGCGTCCGCCAGCAGCTGTTCGAAGAGCTGGCGGACCACGCCGAACTCGAAGCCGGCGTCCAGCCGGTCCGCGGCGGCGCACAGCACCGTGGTGCCCGCCCACCGGGCCCGGTCGGTCAGGGAGCGCAGCAGTTCGGACTTGCCGCTGCCCGGTTCGCCGGTGATCAGGGCCGCGGTGTGTCCGGCGAGCAGTGCGGCCAGGGCGTCGCCCTCGCGCTCGCGGCCGATCGGCCACGGCGCCGGGGGGAGCTGCGCCGTTCCGGAATGCTCGTGGGGGCTGCTCGACATCCGCTTATCACACCTGTCCGTGGGGCCGCCCGGGATTCGTCCATCCCTGGCATGTCACGTTCCACACCCTAGCCTGCGCCGCCGACACGCCCGCCCGGTCCGGAGGCGGCCCGTGGGCCGGCGCGTGCTCCGTCGCGGCACCGGTCGGCGGTGACCGGTCGTCAGCGGTCACGGGCGACCAGAACCTTCGTTACCGCACGGGCCTGGTCCCCGGCCGGTCCGGTGGGCACGGTGGGAGGTGTCGCCGACCGGGAGGGCCCCGGCGCGGGCGACGGCGAGAGGGCGGAGCGCACCATGGACGTCGACCCCCGGCAGCAGTTCGGGGACTACCAGAACGAGATCTACCTCGCCGGCCTGTCCGGCGTCCTGCCGACGATGCCGATGGACTTCGCCGGGCTCCGGGCGCGGGCGCAGGCCGCCCTCCCCCCGTCGGTGCTGTCCTACGTCGCGGGCGGGGCCGGGGACGAGTCCACCCAGCGGGCCAACGTCACCGCGTTCGAACGGTACGGGCTGATGCCGCGGATGATGGTCGGCGCCGCCCGGCGCGACCTGTCGGTGGACCTGTTCGGACTGCGGCTGCCGTCGCCGCTGTTCATGGCGCCGGTCGGCGTCATCGGCCTGTGCGCGCAGGACGGGCACGGCGATCTGGCCACCGCCCGCGCCGCCGCGAGGACCGGGGTGCCGATGGTCGCCTCCACGCTCGCGGTGGACCCGCTGGAGCAGGTCGCCGCCGGGTTCGGCGACACCCCGGGTCTCTTCCAGCTGTACACCCCCACCGACCGGGCGCTCGCGGAGAGCCTGGTGCACCGGGCGGAGGCGGCCGGGTTCCGGGGGATCGTCATCACCCTGGACACCTGGATCACCGGCTGGCGTCCGCGCGACCTCGGGGCGAGCAACTTCCCGCAGCTGCGCGGGCACGCGCTGGCCAACTACACGTCCGACCCGGTGTTCCGCGCCCGCCTCGCCAAGGCCCCGGAGGAGGACCCGGGCGCCGCCGTCCTGGAGTGGATCGGCCTCTTCAGCAACCCGCTCACCTGGGACGACCTCCCGTGGCTGCGCTCCCTCACCGACCTGCCGATCGTCCTCAAGGGCCTGTGCGCCCCGGAGGACGTCCGCCGGGCGAAGGACGGCGGCGTGGACGCGGTCTACTGCTCCAACCACGGCGGCCGCCAGGCCAACGGCGGTCTGCCCGCGCTGGAGGCGCTGCCGGGCGTGGTGGAGGCGGCCGACGGGCTGCCGGTGCTGTTCGACTCCGGCGTCCGCACCGGCGCGGACCTGGTCAAGGCGCTCGCCCTCGGCGCCACCGCCGTCGGCGTCGGCCGTCCCTACGCCTACGGCCTGGCGGTCGGTGGCGAGGACGGCATCGTGCACGTGCTGCGCTCGCTGCTCGCCGAGGCGGACCTGATCATGGCCGTGGACGGCTACCCGACCCTGGCGGACCTGCGCGCCGAGGGGGCGATCCGCCGGATCTGACGCGCCGGCGGCAGCCAACCGCGGTTCCCCGCGACGGTGGTGGGCGCCGGCCCGGCCAGGAGCCCGGACGGCGGGACCGCCGGCACCTCGCAGGCCGCGCGGGACCGGCAGCAGCGGGCCACCGAGCCGGGCAGGACCCGCCGGCCGGGGGCGGCCGCCGTCCGGCTCCGACCAGGCGATCACCGCAACCAGGACGGCTGCCCGCCGGCCCGCCTCCGCCACCGCCCGGCGCACCGCCGCGAGACCGCCCGGCGAACCGTGGACCCCGACGACTCCTGCGCCACGACCTCCATGCGAGTCCCGACGGCGGCCCGCGCCAAGGCCGTTGACGTCCGCACGACGCTCCGCAGGCCTGCCTCGACGTCGCCCTGACGCACCCGCCGCGGCGGTTGCGAGGGGGCGTCGAGGTCTGCGGGTCCGGTCCGCCCTGCGGACCGCCCGGGGCCACCGCCGGATCTCGACGGGCCGCCTGGACCGACGGCCCGCCGGCGGCGGTTCAGGACACCGGGGAGTGCGTCTGCGCCGCCGTCCGCGGGGCGTCGGCCCGGCGGCCGGCCAGGTCGAGGATCTCGTCGACCGGGCGGCGGGGGCTCGCCGGTCCGGGCGGGCCGAAGCCGAGACGCAGCACGAGCTGGACGTGGCCGGGCCCCTCGGCCGGGTCGCGCAGGCCCCAACGGGTGTCGGGCCACTCGACGGCCTGGTGCAGCACGGAGGCGCGCAGCCCGTGGGCGGTCGCCACCAGCCACAGGCGCTCCAGTGCCTGGCCCGCGCGGAGCCAGTCGGCGGGCCCGTCCCCGTGGGTGGTGAGGGTGGCCAGCTGGGGCAGCGGTTCGAAGCGCCGGGACGGTACGGCGGCCGGCGGCGGGGTGGTGAACGCCCGCATCGGGACGCGGGCGTCGTGGTCCTGCGGGCCCAGCGCGGCCGCCGGGATGCCGTCCGCGGCCGGCTCCTCCAGCCGCAGCCAGGTCCGGGTCTCGGCCATCCGGGCGAGGTCGGCGCCGGTGCGTCGTTCGGCGTCCCGGGTGAGCTCCAGCACCCGGCGCACCCCGGCCTCCTCCAGCACGGACAGCACGGCACCTTCGTCGAGGGCCGCCGCACAGAGCTCGCCGACCACCGCCTCGGGCACGTCCCGGTTGACGAACGGCTGGCGGCTGGAGTGCCGCCGGCCGATCTCCTCGAAGAGGTCCCGGCCGTGCGGCGTCGCGGCGGCCGCGGGCCGGGACAGCCGCACGGCGGCGACCAGCGACGGCTCCGCCGGGTCGGGCAGCAGCCGCACCTGCGGTTCCCGGCCGAGCCGCAGGGCGGCGACCCGCAGGTTGAACAGGGCCGCGCCCACCGAGATGTGCAACGCCCGGCCGTCCGGGTCGGTGAGCGGTACGGCACGGGCCGGGTCGAGGGACACGTCCAGCCCGTCGAGGTCGGGTGCCGGGCGGAAACGCCACGGTTGGCTGTTGTGCAGCGACGGTGCCGCACCCGCGGCGGCGGCCAGGAACCGCAGCTGCTCCGTGGTCAGGGCCCGCTCGGTCAGGGCCGACCGCTCCTCGTTCCGGTACCGGTCCGGACTTCCGCTGGTGGTCATGGCCGGGTACGTCCTTCCGCTCCTCGTTCTGCCCTCGCCCCCATCCTGCGCCGCCCGCGGCGCCCCGCCATGGGCCCTCCGGCCCCACCCCACCCGCCGGAGGGCCCGGGCCCGCCGCCGACACACCCGCCCGGCGCCCGCTGCGGCCCGGCCGGGGCGCGCGCAGAATCGAAGCGGAGGCGCGCGGCGCCGACGACCGGGGCGGCGGACCGCAGCCGGGGCGCAGGAGGGACGAGCGATGGACGGTACCGACCCCCGGGAGCCGGGACAGCAGCCGCTGCGGGTGTTCCTGCTGGACGATCACGAGGTGGTGCGGCTCGGGGTGCGCGACCTGCTGGAGGCCGAGCCCGACATCGAGGTCGTCGGCGAGGGCGGGACCTGCGCGGAGGCGCTCGCCCGGGTGCCCGCGCTGCGGCCCCGGGTCGCGGTGCTGGACGTGCGGCTGCCGGACGGCGACGGGGTGACGGTCTGCCGGGAGCTGCGCGACCGGGTGCCCGGGCTGGTCTGCCTGATGCTGACCTCGTTCGACGACGACGACGCCCTGCTGGACGCGATCATGGCCGGCGCCGCCGGGTACGTGCTGAAACAGGTCAAGGGCGCCGACCTGGTCGGCGCCGTCCGCACGGTGGCCTCCGGGCAGTCGATGCTCGATCCGGCCACCACCCGGAGGCTGATGGAGAGCCTGCGCCACCACGAGGAGGCCGACCCAGACGCGGCGCTGGCGCAGCTGACCCCGCGCGAGCGGGAGATCCTCGCCCTGGTGGGCGAGGGCAGGACCAACCGGGAGATCGGCCAGGAGCTCTACCTCGCCGAGAAGACCGTGAAGAACCACGTGTCGAGGCTGCTGGCCAAGCTCGGCGTCGAGCGCCGGCTCCAGGCGGCGGTGATCGCCGCCCACGCCGACCCCCACCAGCCCCCGCCGGCCCGCCGGCCCCCACCGGCCCGCCCGCACTGAGCCCGGCCCCACCCGGCCGACCCCCGGCCCCACCCGGCCGACCTCGCCGACCGGGGAGGCCCCCGGGCCGTACGGACCCTAGGCTGGGGACCGGGGGAGCTGCCGGCACGTGAACGGAGCAAGCGGTGGCCGCATCCTCGGACCCGGGCCCCGCCGACCCGCCGCGGCCGGGCCCCGCCGACCCGGGCCCCGCGGACCACCCCGGTGCGCCGCCGTCCCGGCCGGACGCCGCGCGCGGCACCAGGGGACGGTTCCACGGCCTTCTGGAGGCCGTCCTCGACGTCGGCCGGGACCTCGACCTCACCCAGGTGCTGCGGCACATCGTCGAGTCCGCGGTCACGCTGGTGGACGCCGAGTACGGGGCGCTCGGTGTGATCGGCGACGACCGGCGGCTGTCGCAGTTCATCCCGGTCGGCATCGACCGGGAGCGGGCCGACCGCATCGGGCCGCTGCCGCGCGGGCTCGGCCTGCTGGGCGAGCTGATCCGCCACCCCGAGCCGCTGCGCCTGGCGGAACTCTCCGCGCACCCCTCCTCGTACGGCTTCCCGGCGCACCATCCGCCGATGCACAGTTTCCTGGGCGTCCCGATCCGGGTCCGCGACAAGGTCTACGGGAACCTCTACCTGACCGAGAAGCGCGGCGGAGCGGAGTTCGACGCCGAGGACGAGTCGGTGCTGGCGACCCTGGCGGTGGCGGCCGGGGTGGCGATCGACAACGCCGGGCTCTACACCAGGGCCCGGCTGCGCGAACGCTGGCTGGCGGCGAGCGCGGAGGTCACCAACAGCCTGCTGTCGGGCAGTTCGCAGCGGGAGGTGCTGGACCTGCTGATCGCGCGGGCGGCCGACATCGCCGGTGCGGACCTGACCGTGGTGGCCCGGCCGGTCAACGGCGGGGCCGACCTGGAGGTGCGGGTGGCCGTGGGCCTGGACGCGGACCGGCACCGGGGGCTGGTGCTGCCCCGGGTGGGGTCCTTCATGGGGGCCGCCGTCGAGACCGGCGGGCTGGTCACCAGCGTCGACGTGCACCGGGACCCGAGGATCACCGCCGGGCCGCCGCGCTGGGCCGGTCTCGGGCCCGCCGTGGCCGTGCCCGTCGGCACGGTGGAGGGCGGTGTGCGCGGGGTGCTGATGCTGGCGCGGGCCACCGGCAAACCGGTCTTCGTACCCGAGGAGTCGGGCCCGCTGGCGGGCTTCGCCGGGCAGGCCGCCGTGGCGATGGAACTGGCCGAACGCCGTTGGGACTCCGAGCAGATCGCCCTGCTGGAGGAGCGCGACCGGATCGCCCGGGACCTGCACGACCTGGCGATCCAGCGGCTGTTCGCGACCGGCATGACCTTGCAGGGCGCGACCCGCTTCATCGACCACCCCGAGGCGTCGGAGCGGGTCCTGCGGGCCATCGACGACCTCGACGAGACCGTGCGGACGATCCGTTCCAGTATCTTCGGCCTGCGGACCAGGGAACGCGGACCGGCCGCCCACGGGCTGCGCGCCAGGGTGGCCGCCGTCGTCGACCGCTCCTGCGCCGGCCTCGGCTTCGCGCCGGGGCTGCGGATGACGGGGCTGCTGGACGTCGAGGTGCCGCAGGCGGTGGCCGACGACGTGGTCGCCGTCCTGGAGGAGGCCCTGTCGAACGTCGTGCGCCACGCCCGCGCCCGCCGGGTCGAGGTGGCCCTGAACGTCGACGGCGACCTGGTCCTCACCGTCACCGACGACGGTGCGGGCCTCCCACCCGGCGGGCCGCGCAGCGGCCTCGCCAACCTCGCCGAGCGGGCCGAACGGCGCGGCGGCAGTTTCCTGGCCGGCCCCGGGCCGGACGGCGGCACCCGGCTGGACTGGCGCGTACCGCTGCCGCCGCCGGAGGACCCGCGCACGCTGCCCCGGCCGTGACCCCGGCCGGCCCGGGCCCGCCGCTGCCGGGCCGGTTCAGTCCGCGACCAGGACGGCGACCCCGGTCACCCGGTCCGCGGCGAGGTCGGCCAGCGCCCGGTCGGCCCGGTCCATGGTGTAGCGCTGCACGTGGACCACCGGCCGGTGGCGGGCCGCCTCGGCGAGGTACGCCCGGCCGTCCGCACGGGTGTTGGCGGTGACGCTGCGCAGCGTCCGTTCCTGGAAGAGGTGCCGCTGGTAGTCCAGCCCGGGGATGTCGCTGAGGTGGATGCCGGCCACCGCCAGCGTGCCACCGCGGTCCAGCGCCGACAGCGCGACCGGCACCAGGTCGCCGACCGGTGCGAAGAGGATCGCCGAGTCCAGCGGCTCCGGCGGGGCCTCGTACCCGTCGCGGGCCGAGGAGGCGCCCAGCTCCAGCGCCAGCCGCCGGGCCTCCTCGGCCCGGGTCAGCACGTGCACGGTGGCGCCCCGGGCGAGGGCGAGCTGCGCGGTCAGGTGGGCGGACGCCCCGAACCCGTAGATCCCCAGCCGGCCGCCCGGCGGCAGCTCGGCCCGTTCCAGGGCCCGGTAGCCGATGATCCCGGCGCACAGCAGCGGCGCCAGTTCCACGTCGGGCGGTTCCTCCGGCAGCCGGTAGGCGTACCTGGCGTCGGCCACCGCGTACCGGGCGTAGCCGCCGGGCACGTCCCAGCCGGTGTAGCGGGAGAGCGGGCAGAGGTTCTCCCGGCCGGCCCGGCAGTAGCGGCAGCTGCCGCAGGTGCCCGCGAGCCAGGCCACGCCCACCCGGTCGCCGTGGGCGTACCCCTGCACCTCGGCCCCGAGGTGCAGGACCCGGCCGACGATCTGGTGGCCGGGCGTGCAGTGCCGGGTCCGCGGCGCGAGGTCGCCCTCGGCGAGGTGGAGGTCGGTGCGGCACACGCCGCAGGCCGTCACCTCGATCAGCAGCTCCTGCGGACCGGGCGGCCCGATCGTCCGTTCCTCGCGCCGCAGCGGCGCCGAGGCCGTCGGGCCCGGGTGATCCACCACCCAGGCCACCGTGCGGATCAGGCCGTCCCCGGAGGCTGACATCTCGGCTCCTCGTCCCGCGCTGCGCCCAGCTCTGCTCCGGTGGCCGGGTGCCGGCAGGACGGCCGCCGGCACCCGGGACCGGCCACTCCTCCCATGGTCCACCACACCCGGCCCCTGCCGGACAGGGCCGTTCGGCGCACCCCGTCGGCCCGTGCGGCCCCAGCGCGCGGCGGCGGATCCGCGCACGCTGGCCAGTGGGCGGCGGGATGTCCGCCGGTGGACCCGTCGAAGGAGGTGGGCGTCGTGCGCGCGAACGCTCCGGTGCCCGACCCGCCGGCACCGGCGGGCGAGGCCGCGACCGGGGAGTGCACCCGGGAGCAGAGCCTGGACCTGCTCCGGCAGACGGTGATCGGACGTCTCATCCACACCGATGACGCGATGCCCGCCGTGACCCCCGCCTGCTTCACCCTGGACGGTGTCGGGGAGGTGGTGGTCCCGCTGCCCGCGGGCTGGCGGGTGGACGTGATGGACGGCGAGGTGGTCGGGTTCCAGGCGGACCGCTTCGACGAACGCACGCTCCGCGGGTGGACCGTGCTGGTCGTCGGCCGCTCCCGCCTGGTGACCGACCCGGCCGAGGTCGCCGAGCTGCGCCGCCGGGGGCCGCGGCCGTGGGGGCGCGGGCCGGCCACGGACTACCTGAGCATCCACCCGGAGCTCGTCACCGGACGGCGGTTCGAGTCGTGACGCCCCTTCCGACGCCTCTGCCGCCGCCGGACGGCCCCGGTCCCGGTCCCGGCCCCGGTCCCGGTCCGGAGGAGGTCGCCCTGCGGGTCGCCCTGCGGTCGCGGCAGCTCGGTCTCAGCCGGGAGGAGGTCGCGGCCCGCGCCGGCATGTCGCCGGGCTACCTCCGGCACCTGGAGGAGCTGGGCACCGGCTTCGACCCGGAGGCCGCCCACAGGCTGGCGGTGGCGCTGGAGACGACCTACGACGACCTGCTGGGGGGCCGTACCGACCTGCCGCCCGGGCAGCCGCCCCCCGCTCCGGCGCCCGTGCTGGCGAGGCTCGCGCCGCAGGAGTGCTGGGACCGGCTGTCCGACCACGGCATCGGCCGGGTCGCCCTGACCTCGGACGCGGGCCCGGTCGTCCTGCCCGTGAACTACCTCGTCGACGCGCACGCGATCGTCTACCGGACGTCCGCCGCGGGCGCGGCCACGGCCGTCGGGGCCGGTGAACTCGCCTTCGAGGCGGACCGCCTGGACGAGGCCCGCAGCGCGGGCTGGAGCGTCCTCGTCGTCGGCACCGCCGAACCGGTCACCGACGCGGCCACCGTACGGCGACTGACCGGGCAGCCGGGGGCGGAGCCCTGGGCGGCCGGGGTCCGCGAGCACTGGATCCGGATCGTCCCGGCCCGGATCAGCGGCCGCCTGATCACGCCGGGCTGACCGGACCGCCGGCCCGGCTCCGGTGCGCGGCCCACGCCACCGACGGCCCGGCTCGGGTGCGGGCACCACGGCACCGAAAGGACGGGCCCCGGGGCGAGTCGGAGTCCGTGCCGGGGAACGGCCGCTGGGACCATGCCGCTATGGCATCCGGTGCGAAGTCCTCGAAGGCCTCCGGAGTGGTCCTGCTGACACTCGCGGCCGGCCAGTTCCTCATGGCGCTCGACAGCTCCGTCATGAACGTCTCGATCGCGACGGTCGCCGACGACGTGGGAACGACGGTGACCGGCATCCAGGGCGCGATCACGGCGTACACCCTGGTGATGGCGATGTTCATGATCCCGGGCGGCAAGGTCGGCGCCGTGATCGGCCGCAAGCGCGCGTTCATGATCGGTTGCTGCGTGTACGGCTGCGGCTCGTTCACCACGGCGATCGCCCCCAACCTCGGCGTGCTGCTGTTCGGCTGGTCCTTCCTCGAAGGGATCGGCGCGGCGCTCATCCTGCCCGCGATCGTCGCGCTGGTCGCGGGCAACTTCCCCGCGGAGCGCCGGCCGGCGGCGTACGGGCTGGTCGCCGCCGCCGGGGCCATCGCGATCGCGGTCGGGCCCCTGGTCGGCGGCGTCGCCACGACGTACTTCTCCTGGCGCTGGGTGTTCGCCGGGGAGGTCGTCCTGGTCCTGTGCATCCTGGTGCTCGCCCGGCCGATCGCCGACGCGCCCGCCGCCGCCGGGGCCCGGGTGGACCTCGTCGGCGCGGTGATCTCCGCCCTCGGCCTCGGTATCTTCGTGTACGGGGTGCTGCGGTCGGGGGAGTGGGGCTGGTTCCTGCCGAAGCCCGGCGCGCCGTCCTGGCTCGGCGTCTCGGCGGTCGTCTGGACGAGCCTGGCCGGTCTGGCGCTGGTCTGGCTCTTCCTGCGCTGGGAGGCCCGCCTGGTGCGGGCCGGGACCGAACCGCTGGTGGACCCGGCCCTGCTGCACAACCGGCAGCTCACCGGGGGCCTGACGATGTTCTTCTTCCAGTACCTCGTGCAGATGGGCGTGTTCTTCGTCGTCCCGCTCTACCTGTCGGTGGCCCTCGGCCTGTCGGCGCTCGCCACCGGGGCCCGGCTGCTGCCGCTGTCGCTCGCGCTGCTGGCCGCGGCGGTCCTGATCCCGAAACTGCTGCCGGACGTCTCGCCGCGGCGGGTGGTGCGGTTCGGCGTGCTGTCGCTGTTCGCCGGCGCGGTGGCCATGCTGGCCGCCCTGGACGTGGACGCGGGTGCCGAGATCGTCGCCGTCCCGCTGCTGCTGATCGGGCTGGGGATGGGCGCGCTGGCCTCGCAGCTCGGGGCGGTCACCGTGTCGGCCGTGCCGGACGAGCAGAGCGCGGAGGTCGGCGGGGTCCAGAACGCCGTCACCAACCTCGGCGCCTCGATCGGTACGGCCCTCGCCGGCTCGATCATGATCGCGGTGCTCAGCACCTCGTTCCTGACCAATGTCGGGGAGGATCCGGCGATTCCCCCCGAGGTCACCGAGCAGGCCGCGGTCGAACTGGCCGGCGGCGTGCCCTTCCTGTCGGACGCCCAGCTCACCGATGCCCTGGCGCAGACCGGGGTCAGCCCGGAGGTGGCCTCGGCGGCGCTCGACGCGAACGCGGCGGCCCGGATCGACGGCCTGCGCGCGGCGCTCGGCGTGCTCGCGCTGATGGCCGTCCTCGCGCTGTTCTTCACCGGGCGGATCCCGACCGGGCAACCCGGGGCCGAGCAGGCGGGGGCCCGGAAGCAGGGGCCCGGGCAGCCGGGCTCAGCCGCCTCCGCGGCCTGAGGCGGCGGGCCCCGGGCGGCGCCGGCCGAAGGCCAGTTGGACGATCGCCCGCCAGTGCACCGGTGCGGGAGCCGCCGGCGGCCCGGGCCGGTGGCGGGGGACGCGGACCCGCAGCGCCCCCGGACGGAGGGTGCAGACGACCGGCACGGGCAGCTGCAGTGCCTCGCCGTCGACGGCGACCGGGATGCGTGCCGCGTCGGAGTCGACCGTCACCTGGTGGGCCGTCAGGACCTGGAGCCCGGAGGCCTGCGCACCGCGGAGCGCGACCTCGGCCGCCTGGGCGGCGTTGGTCACCCGGACCCCGAGCACGCCGAGCGTCCCGAGGTCGAGCCGCGGCCGGCGGCCGCCCGCGGCCATCGGCTGGGGGGCCGCGTAGGGGTTGTTGCTCACCAGCAGGGCCTGCTGGTGCTCCAGCCGGGTACTGCCGGCCCGGGCGTCGAGCGGGTGGCCGGCGTACCCGAGCAGCAGGTCGGGCAGGGCGGCCAGGGCGGAGCCGGCCTTGGCGTCGCGGTACTCCGGACTCTGCACGATCTGGGCGTAGACGCCGAACGAGACCGTGTTGACGAAGGCCCGGCCGCCCACCATGCCGAGGTCGACGCGCAGTTCCTCGCCGTCGGTGAGCGCCTCCAGGCAGCGGGACGGGTCCTCGCGGTCCAGTCCCAGGTCCATCGCGAAGTGGTTGCGGGTGCCCGCGGAGATCACCAGGAACGGCACGTCGTGCTCGGCGGCCACCTCGGCCACCCGGGCCTGGGTGCCGTCGCCGCCGGCGACCCCGAGCAGGTCCGCGCCCTCGGCCAGCGCCCGGCGGGCGAGCGCCGCGACGTCCGTGTGGACGGCCGGGTCCAGCAGGACGACCCGGGCGCCGAGCGCCTCGGCCCTCTCGACCAGCCCGAAGCGTCCGACCTTGCCGCCGCCGGACCGTGGATTCATGATCAGCACCGGCCGCCGGGGAGCCGCAGCCGGGGACGCGTGCATCCCCCGGGGCCGCCGCACCTTGCCGAGTGCCGCCCGCGCGCACAGCACCGCGACCGCCCAGAGCGCCAGCCCGGCCAGCGCGGCCGGCCACAGGCCCGCCCGGGCGTAGACCACCAGGACGGCGACGGGCGCGCCCACCGCGAGCAGCGTCCCGCCGACCCGGACGGCTCCGCGGTGCGCCAGCGCCCACCAGGTCCCGGCCGCCGCGGCCGCCAGCCCCGCCACCCCGACGACGAGGACCAGGAGACCACCCGGCCCGCTGGTCGCCACCAGTACCGCCACCGCGCCCAGCAGGCAGGCCAGCGCCAGCCGGGCCAGCAGCCTCGCCCGGCCAGACCTGCCGGCAACCGTCGACGACACGTCGGCTCCTCCTCCCGTCCTCCCGGCCCGCTCGGGCGGTCCCGTGCCGGTCCGCTCAGCCGGCGGCCGTGCCGCGGTCGCGGCGGATCACGCACAGGGCCCAGATCACCAGCGCCGAGGCGGCCATCACGGTGACGGACCACAGCGGGTAGTACGGGATGGACAGGAAGTTGGCGACGATGAGCAGCGCGGCCGCCACGATGCCGAGGATCCTGGCCCACAGCGCCAGCCGGAACAGCCCGAGGCCGGCGGCGATCGCGATGAGGCCGAGGACCAGGTGGATCCATCCCCAGCTGGTCAGGTCGAACTTGAAGACGTAGTTCGGCGTGCTGACGAAGACCGGGTCCTTGGCGATGCCCATGATTCCGCGCAGGACGTCCAGCACTCCGGAGATCAGGAGCATGACGGCGGCGAACACCACCAGGCCGCCGGCCAGGGTGTTGGACTCGTGGTCACGGGGATTCGTCGGGGTGGTCGGGCCCCTGGGGGGCGTGGGGGGCGTGGGGTTCGTCGGTGTGGACATCCGGTCACCTGCCGATCGGCGGGTCGTGGCGGGTCAGGGGCGGGTCAGGGGCGGACGGCCGGTCAGGCGACCTCGGCCGCGGCCGTCCGGACGGCGCCGTCGATGTCCGCGGCGCTCACGTCCAGCTCCTTGGCGATGTGCTTCGCGGCCCTCAGCTCGGCCTTCTCCACGGCCTGCGCGAGCTTGGCCTCGCCGATGATGACGAGCGCGGCCTGCCCCTCGTCGATGAGCTCCCCGAACTCCTTGACGTCCGACCGGGACATGCCCCGCCACAGGTGGCCGCCCACGCCGCCCACGGCCGCGCCGACGACGGCGGAGCCGATGAGCGCCGGCGGGAACAGCAGACCGATGACCGCGCCGACCCCGGCGCCGCCCCAGGCCCCGTGCCGGGTGGCCGTCTCGTCCTTGTCGACGTGCACCTTCCCGGAGTCGTCCTTGGTGATCACCGAGGCGTCATAGGTGCCGACCGCTCCCGCCGAGTGCAGCTCCTTGACGACGGCGTAGTCGTCCCGCGCCGTGGACTCGTCCGGGTAGATGCCGATGAAGAGGAAAACCGCGTCAGGCTTGGCCACTGGGTCGGTCCTGTTCTGCTCGTCGCCGCTCCGGGCGCCCGGGCCGGGAACGGTCCGCCCGTGCCGCCGCACAGCGCGGTCGGGTCGTGCCGGAGCCCCGGCCCGGGGGCGGCTCCGGCAGTGCCAGGATGCGCGCGCCCGGGCCGGGGCGCACGTCGGCGCCGCGGGCCCGGCGGGATCGGCCGGACCGGGCCCGGCCCGGCGCGGCGTTCGGCGCGCGTTCTCGCTCCGCAGCTGGTCTGCTGGTTCCCGGGGTGGTCGAACGCGGACCCGGGAGAGTGGCGATGACGACGTACCGAGCCGCACAGATCGCGGCGCTCGGCAGCCCGTTCGAGCTCGTCGAGCGGGAGCTCCGGCGGCCGGGCCCCGGCCACGTCCGGGTGGCGGTGGACGCCTGCGGGGTCTGCCACAGCGACACGGCCTTCGTGAACGCCCTGGTCCCCGGCGTCCGGTTCCCGCTGGTCGCCGGCCACGAGATCGCCGGGCGCATCGAGGAACTCGGCGAGGGCACCGCCCAGCGCGGCTGGCAGCCGGGCGACCGGGTGGCGGTGGGCTGGTTCGGCGGCAGCTGCGGCCACTGCCGGCCCTGCCGGCAGGGCGACTTCGTGGTCTGCCAGAACCTGAAGGTCCCCGGCTGGGCCTACGACGGGGGTTACGCCGAGAAGCTGATCGCGCCGGCCGACGCCCTCGCCCGGATCCCCGACGAGCTGACCGCCACCGAGGCGGCGCCCCTCGGCTGCGCCGGGGTGACCACGTACAACGGGCTGCGGCGCAGCTGCGCCCGACCGGGCGACCTGGTCGCCGTCCTCGGCCTCGGCGGCCTGGGCCACCTGGGGGTGCAGTACGCCGCCGCGATGGGCTTCGAGACCGTGGCCGTCGCCCGCGGCGGCGCCAAGGCCGACCTCGCGCGGGAGCTCGGCGCCCACCACTACGTCGACAGCACCGGCCGCACCACCGTCGCGGACGTCCTCCAGGCCCTCGGCGGCGCCCGGGTCGTGCTGGCCACCGCGGCCAACTCGGAGGCGATCACGGCGACCGCCGAAGGGCTCCGCCCGCGCGGCGAGCTGGTGGTCATCGGCGCGGACCCGGCCCCGCTCGGGATCAGCCCGAACCAGTTGCTGATGAGCGGCCGGATCATCCGCGGCCACCCCTCGGGCACGGCGCAGGACATGCAGGACACGATGGCGTTCAGCGTGCTGAAGGGGATCCGCCCGATGGTGGAGACCGTGCCACTGGAGGGGACCGCGGCGGCGTACGACCGGATGCTGTCGGGCGCCCCCCGCTTCCGGATGGTGGTCACCGCGGGCTGAGCACCGGCCGGCGGGCGCCCGCCGGCGTGCGCGCGCAAAACCGGCGGCCGCCGCAGGAATGATCGCCGGGGCGGTCCGCGTTGGGGCTACCAGGCGCAATCGTAAGGAGGACCTGGTGGCCATGCAGACGCAGAAGGCTGTCCTGGCGGGTGGGTGTTTTTGGGGCGTGCAGGCGCTCGTCCGCAGGCAGCCGGGGGTGGTCGCGACGCGAGTCGGCTACAGCGGCGGCGACGTGCCGAACGCGACGTACCGCAACCACGGCACCCACGCCGAGGCGATCGAGATCACCTTCGACCCGGACGTCACCGACTTCCGGACCATCCTGGAGTTCTTCTTCCAGATCCACGACCCGAGCACCGCGAACCGGCAGGGCAACGACATCGGGACGAGCTACCGTTCGGCGATCTTCTACCAGGACGACGAGCAGAAGCGGATCGCCGAGGACACCATCGCCGACGTCGACGCCTCCGGCCTGTGGCCCGGCAGGGTCGTCACGGAGGTGGCTCCGGTCGGTCCGTTCTGGGAGGCCGAGCCGGAGCACCAGGACTACCTGGAGCGCTACCCCGACGGCTACACCTGCCACTTCGTGCGGCCCGGCTGGAAGCTGCCGCGCCGGGCGAGCGGGACGCCGCAGACCGCGCACTGATCCGGTCCGGGTCGGCAGCCCGGTCCTGGCCGGGGACGGCTGATCGCGGCTGGTCCGGGAGGCTCCCGGGGGGTGACCCCGGGAGCCTCCCGGCGTCATGCGGCCGCGCCCCGCCCGGCGGCCGCGGCGCCCTCGCGGCGGGCGATCACGCGGTAGGCGTTGGCGAGCCCGGTGCGTCGGGCCGAGCGGGCGACCGCGCGGTCCAGCAGGGCGGCGAGCAGCAGGACCGGCGCGCCGGCCAGGAAGACCGCGCCGCGCAGCACGCGGCGCAGCCGCCCCGGGGGCGGACCCGGGTGCCACGGCGCGTCCTCGCGCGGGGCGAGCGCGTCGAGCAGCAGCCAGCAGGCCGCCAGCAGGTCCACCGGGTCGTGCGCCTCGCCGTGCTGCTCCAGCAGGACGGTGAAGCCGAGCTCGCCGAGCCGGCGGCGCAGGTTGGCGACCGGGACCAGGTTGAGGTGCTGCGGCTGCAGCCAGGGCAGCCACCACCGGCCCAGCAGGCGGGCGTAGCTGCACTCCGGGTCCGGCACCTCGATCAGCAGCAGGCCGCCGGGGCGCAGGGTCCGGTGGGCGGCGGCCAGTTCATGGGCGGGGTCGGTGCTGTGTTCGAGGTAGTGGAACATGCTCACCACGTCGTACCGGCCGGCCAGCTCGTCTGCCAGCTCCGGGAAGGTGCCGCGGTAGCCGCGGGCCAACCTGCCCTGCTTCTCGGCCAGTTCGACGCCCTCGCTGAGGTCCAGGCCGTCCAGGACGGTGTCCGGGAAGAGCTCGTGGGCGGCGGCGCAGAAGTGTCCGTGCCCGGTGCCGACGTCCAGCCAGTGGCCCGGCGCGGGGTCGAACGGGGCGACCGAGCGGGCCCGTTCGCGGTAGACCCGGTCGCGGGTGGCGAACATGCCGGCGAGCCGCTGTTCGCCCAGGCCGTCGTAGAAGTCGCGGTAGTAGAACTCCAGTCCCGGGCCGGTCAGTCGGGGGTTCTGGAAGACGTGCGCGCAGTCCCCGCACTCGTCCAGGACGAACCGCCCCGGCTTGTGCTGCAACAGGTCGGTGGTGTGCAGCCGGGGCCGCAGCCGCACGGAGCCGCACCACGGGCAGTCGGTGCGGCGCGGCGCGAAGAACCGGCCGGTCCCGTCGGCCAGTTCGGCCTGGTAAGCGGGCCGCAGCGCGGCGACCCGGTGGGCGCGGGCGGCGGCGCGGCCCGGCGTCCGGTCGGTCTCGGTGGTCATCGGGGCCTCCTGTCGGGTGCGGCGGCCAGGCGTTCGAGCCGGGTGGCGGCGGCCGCCGCGCCGCCCGCCGAGCGGAAGGACGCGCCGATCCGCCGGGCCGCGGAGCGGTGGGCCGGGTCGTCCAGGACGGCGTTCAGGGCCCGGCCGAGCTGTTCCGTGCCGGTCCGGCCGAAGCGCACCCGGACGCCGGCGCCGGCCGCCGCCACCTGGCCGGCGATCGCGGGCTGGTCGTCGCGGATCGGGGCGACCACCAGCGGCACGCCGTGCCAGAGGGCCTCGCAGACCGTGTTGTGGCCCGCGTGGCAGACCACCGCGTCGGTGCGCGCCAGCAGCCGCAGCTGCGGCACCGAGGGCACCACCAGTACGTCGGCGTCGGGCCGCGGGTCGCCGAGCAGCCCGCCCGGGTCGACGATCACCGCCTGGAGCCGTTCCGAGCGGGCCCGCACGACTTTCCGGCAGATCGTCAGGAAGTGCGTGCCCGCGTCGGCGTTGGCCGTTCCCAGGGTGACCAGCACGGTCGCCCGGAGCGGGTCCAGCCACTCCCAGGGGAACGGCCCGGGGGTGGGGCGCGCGGTGATCGACGGGCCGACGAACCTTACCGGGCCGGGGAGTTCGGCGAGCGGTCCGGTCAGCTCGGGGGTGGTGAAGGCGAGTGTCAGGTGGGGCGAGAAACGCGGGTCGGCGGTGCCGTGCGGGTCGCCGACGCGCTGTCGCAGCGTCGTGAGCAGATCGGCGATCCAGGCCTCCACCAGCGGCAGGCCGGCCAGGGCGCCGGTCAACTCCGCGGAGGTGGTCGCGGTGGTGGCCCAGGGCAGTCCGAGCCGCTCGGCGACCAGCGCCCCGGCGACGGCCTGCTGGTCCACCACCAGGACGTCCGGCGCGAACCGGTCCACCGCGGCCGCCACCCCGGGGGCCATCGCCTCGGCGAGCGGGACGAGGAAGTCCGCCCAGAGGAACTTCAGTGCGGCCGGGCCGCGCAGTTCGGGCGGCCGCGGCGGGGCCGTGCCGTCGAGGGTGACGGCGCACGGGTGGATCTCGCCGCCGGGACCGGTCAGCGGCCCGACCACCTCCGGCAGCCCGGCCCAGGCCGTCGCGTGCCCGCGGGCCCGGAGCTCGGCGGCGACGCCCACGACCGGGTTCACGTGCCCGACCAGCGGCGGTACGACGAACAGGTACCGGGTCATCGCAGGCTCCCGTGCAGATCCTGCCCCGCCCGGGCGGCCGGTCCGCGCAGCCGGGCGCCGTGCTCGCGCAACCAGGCCAGCGTGAGATCGAGGACGGTGTCGGGGGCCTCGACCAGCACGGAGTGCTCCTGGCCGGGGACGAAGGCGCTGCGGCAGCGCGGCAGCAGCGCCTCCAGCCGGGCCGCCTGCTCGGCCAGGTCGGACTCGGTGCCGTAGACGGCCAGCACGGGGCAGCCGATCGTGCCCAGCTCCGCCGGCGTGGGCAGCGTGCTGGCGGGGATGTCCCGGGCCAGCGAGGTGCCGGCCAGCAGCCGTCCGGCCGAGCGGGCGAGCCGGGCGGTGTGGGCCCCGCGCTCCGCGGCGACCCAGGCCAGGGCGGACTCGTCGGCCAGCTCGGCCTCGGCCCGCCGCAGGATGCCGTCCAGCTTCTCGGCCCAGGCCGGGGAGGCGGGTTCGGACTCGATGGCCAGGATCCCGGCGACCCGGTCCGGACGCCGGGCGGCGAGCCCGTACGCCACGGTGCCGCCGAAGGAGTTGCCGACCAGCTGGACGGGGCCGTCGGGGGCCAGCCGGTCGAGCAGGCCCGCGAGGTCGTCGACGAAGTCGTCGAGCCGGTAGCCGTCGGCTGGTCGCTCGGACCGGCCGTGTCCGCGCTGGTCGTACATCAGCACCTCCACCCCGGCGGCGGCGAGTGCGGGGGCCAGGGTGAAGTAGTGGCTGGCGAGGCTGTCGGTCAGCAGGCCGTGCAGCAGGACGGCGGTGGCGGCGGGCGGCCCGCCGTCGCCGGGGGCGAGCCGCTGCACGTGGAAGCGGAGCCCGTCCAGGTCGAGGAAGGCCACGGTCAGCCCCGCTCGCCGGTCCGCAGCCGGTCCACGACGTGGCCGACGAGGCGGCCGACCGTCAGGCCGATGATCTCGTCGAGGTCCATGCCCGCCAGGAACTCGGCGAAGTTGACCCGTTCGCCCCAGCGGTCCTGGAGCCGCCCGGCCAGGGTCACCAGGTCGATGCTCTCCAGCCCGATGTCCTCGGTGAACCGGGACTCCATGGTCACCTCGGCCTCGTCGAGGCCGTACTCGTCGAGCACGGCGGCCAGCATGCCGGTGATCTCGGCGAGCACCTCCGGCTCGGTGGGCGGGTGCAGGTCGACGGTGGGTGCGCTGCCGGTCACGGGGTGGCCGTCCCTTCGTGGGTCTCGGTGTCGTCGAAGTCCTCGGTCCAGGCCGCGACGTAGCTGCGGTCCGGCAGCCCGGGAGGGGCGGCGAGCCGGGTGCACCGCACCCGGTGGGTACGGGCTCCGCCGGGCCGGGCGACCGTGACCCGCAGCTCGGCCGGGTCGGCGGCGACCACCGCGAACTCCCTCGGCCGGCCGCGCAGTCCGGTGCCCTCGGCCTTGGCCGCGGCCTCCTTGGCGGCCCAGAACCGGGTCAGCCACAGGGCCTCGGAGCCGCCGTGGGTGGCGCGGGCCGCTGCCAGCAGCTCGGGTTCGCCCGGGCCGAGGGCGATCCGCAGGTCCGCCGGGCGGTCCGTGACCTCGGCCAGGTCGATGCCGACGCCCGGTCCGCCTCCCGGGCGCCGCGGGCGGACCAGCGCCACCGCCGCCTCGGCCGTGTGCGCGAGCGAGACGTCCAGGTCGGGGAGGGTGCGGCCGTGCAGTCCCGACACCCGGGGCCGGCCGTGCCGGTGCCCCGTGTCGGGGGGCGGGTCGTTGCGCACGGCGATCTCGGCGGGGAAGACGGGGCCTTCGCCCTGCTCCCAGAGAAGGCGCCGGACCGCGTCCTTCACCGCGATCCGGCCCAGCAACCAGGCCCGCCGGCCGCGCGGCGGCTGCTGCTCGTAGGCCACCCGCTCGGCGGACCCCAGGTGGTTGCGCATGATCAGATCGCGGGAGGCGAGGTCCGGCCACCGCTCGTGCAGCACCACCCAGCCGCCGGGCTGCGGCGCGGAGAGGGTGTGGCGGTCGGCGAAGCGTTCCACCGGACGGGTGTCGGGGTGGCTGTCGAACCGGCGGTCCTGCCAGCCGTGCACCTCGGCCCACACGGCGCCGCCGGCGAGCAGCTGCACATCGGCTTCGAGGGTGGTGTCGGTGAGGCCGGTGACGCGGACGTGGGCGTTCAGCGGGGTGCCGGGCCGGGGCGGCGGTCCGTGGAAGGTGAGCCGCCGGATGCCGACCGGGAAGACGACGGTCCGCTCGGAGCGGGTCGCCATGATCCAGTACCCGAGCAGCTGGCCGACGTTGTCCAGCAGTGCGCCGGGGGCGGCCGGTGCGGTGATCACGCCGCGGACGTGGGCCGGGCCGAGCGCGGTCAGTTCGGTGAGCCCCCGGAAGGCCGGGCCGTGGAACATCCACCGTTCCTCGTAGAGCCCGGCGGCCGTCAGCCCCGGCGCGGTCTCCGTGGCCGGATCCGGTTGCCACGCGGTCGGCGGCGCGGGGTACCGGCCGGCCAGCTCGACCGTGCCGCGGGCGTAGCCGCCGAAGTCGGCGGCCAGCCGGCCGGGGCCCGCGTCCCGGAGCGTGAGCGCCACCTCCAGCGGGGTCGCGGCCGGCACCCACTGCCCGAACCGCAGGTCGTGCACGCCGGTGGCGACCCGGCCGGGCACCGCCCGTTCAGCGGCCTCGACCAGGTGGTGCACGATCGTGGTGGCCGGAACGACGGGCCAGCGGTCGGCCAGATCGGGCCAGCCGGGGCGCTGCCGGAAGAAGCAGTGGTCGAGCAGGTACGGCATGGCGGTGGTCGAGACCCGGAGCACGCTGTCGCGCGGGGGAGCCGTGCGGTCCGGTCCGGGTGGTGGCGTGCCGCGTCCCGGGACCGGTCGGCCCGCGTGGATCAGCTCGGCCGCGGTCCGTGCGGTGTCGCGCAGCAGGGCGTCCAGCTCGGCCGCCACCGGATGGCGGCCGGCCAGCGCGGCCAGCTCCGAGCCGTCGCCTCCGGCGGAGGCGGCCCGGACGGTGCCGGTGCGCCGGTGCGGTGCCAGGTCGGCGCGCAACGCGTCGAGGGCGGTGGGGTCCAGCGAGACGAGGGCGCCGCCGAGGTCCAGCCGGACACGCGGGTGCGGCCGCTCCCGTTCCGCCGCCCGGGCGGGCCGCAGGACGGCGAGGTCCGGCTCCGCGCCGTCCGCCCACAGGGCGGCGGCGACCCGCCGCAGCTGGGCGAGCCCGTCGCGGTGCGGCGAGTTCGCCGCGACCACCAGGTGCTCCCGGCCGCCCAGGGTGTCGCCCACCAGCGAGCCGACCTGCCCGGTGCCGACCTGGACGAACGCCCGGAAGCCGGCCGCGTACATCGCCTCGACCAGCGGCCGGAACCGCACCGGCTCCAGCAGGTGGCGGACGAACAGGTCGCGCACCCCGGCCTCGGTGACCGGGAAGGGCGAGGCCGTCGTCCCGGACCACACCGGCACGGTCGGCCGGTGCAGTTCGAAGCGGTCGGCGGCCTGCCGGATCGGGTCCAGGTAGGGGCCCAGCATCGGCGTGTGGAAGCCGGACCGGAACGGCAGCACCTGGCCCAGCACCCCGAGTGCGCGGAACCGGCGCACCAGCTCCGCGACCGGCTCCTCGGGACCGCAGACGATCGACTGCTGCGGCGCGTTGTCGTGCGAGAGCACGACCTGCTCCATCCCTTCGGTGCCCGTCAGCGCCTCGGCCACCCGCTCGGCGGAGGTGCCGAGCGCGGCGAACGACAGACCGGGGACGATCAGGGAGTCCGGGTCGAAGGACTCCAGGAAGGAGTCGACGGAGGCGCCGGAGTACAGGCCGCCGCTGATCATCGCCGTCCACTCGCCGACGCTGTGCCCGGCCACGGCGTCGGGCCGCACGCCCATCCGGCGCAGGGCCGTGTCCAGCAGCCGTCCCACCGCGACCACGCCGACGCCGTGCCGCCCGATGTCGCCCACCCGGGCGGCGGCGTCCGGGGAGGTCGCCCGCGGCAGCCCGAAGTGGTCGGCGACGTCGTCCACCCGGGGTGCGAACTCGCCCTCCAGGCCCGGGAAGAGGAACGCCATCCGGCCCGCTTCCAGCAGCGGCCGCGGGGCGAACCAGACGTCGTTGCGGCCGCGCCAGGGCCGCTCCCGGGAGACCGCGCGGCGGGCCACCGCCAGCCGTTTGGCGGTCGGGTCGACGACCGCCAGCCGGCAGCGCGGCGCGGGCCCGGCGTCGTGCTCGGGCCGCCCGGCGGCCAGGACGGCACGGTCCTCGCCGGCCAGCAGCCGCGCCAGCTGCTCGGGGTCGTCGGCGGCGAGCCGCAGGACCCGTTCGGGCTCCGACACCACGGCCGACGCCACCGCGGGCACCACCGCCGGCGCTGCCGCCGCCGCTGCCGCCCGGACGGGCGCGGACCTGCGTGCCGGAGCCGGGGCCTGCTCCAGCACCACGTGCGCGTTGATGCCGCCGAAGCCGAAGGCGTTCACCCCGGCCCGGCGCGGTCCGCCGGCCTGGGTCTCCCAGGGCCGCGCGGTGTCGACGGTCCGGAAGCGGGTCCGGGCCAGCGCCGGGTGCGGGTCCTCGCAGTGCAGGGTCGGGAGCAGCACCCCGTGGTGCACCGCGAGTGCCGCCTTGACCAGTCCGGCGACGCCCGCGGCGGGCATCAGGTGGCCGATCTGCGACTTGACCGAGCCGAGCGCGGCCCGCTCCCCGTCGGCCCCGGCCGGGCCGAACACCTCGGCCAGCGTGGTCAGTTCGGCGGCGTCCCCGGCCGGGGTGGCGGTGCCGTGGGCCTCCAGCAGTCCCAGCGCACCGGGCGCCGCCGGGTCGAGCCCGGCCGCCCGCCAGGCCCCTCGCACCGCCCGGCTCTGACCGCCCGGGTCGGGGTTGGCCAGGGCGGCCGTCCGCCCGTCGCCGGCGACACCGGTGCCGCGGACCACCGCGTACACCCGGTCGCCGTCGCGCCGGGCGTCGGCGAGCCGCTTGAGCACCACCACACCGGTGCCCTCGCCGATCAGGATGCCGTCGGCGCCCCGGTGGAACGGACGGATCCGCCCGCTCGCGGAGAGCGCCCGCAACTGCGCGAACACGCTCCACAGGGTGACGTCGTGGCAGTGGTGCACCCCGCCGGCCAGCACCGCGTCGCAGCGCCCGGTGGCCAGCTCGCCGACCGCCTGGTCCACGGCGACCAGCGAGGAGGCGCAGGCGGCGTCCACGGTGTACGCCGGGCCGCGCAGGTCGAGCCGGTTGGCCACCCGGGAGGCGGCCAGGTTGGGCACCAGCCCGATCGCCGACTCGGGGTGGTCCGGCCCGAGCCGGTCGGTGAAAGCGTCCCGTACGGAGCTCAACTGACCGGGCGTCAGATCCGGCAGCAGCTCGCCGAGGGTGCGGACCAGCTGGTGCGCGGTGCGGACCCGCTGGTCGAGCCGGACCAGGCCCGGCGTCAGGTACCCGCCCCGGCCCAGCACCACGCCGACCCGGTCGCGGTCCGGCAGCCGCTCCGGGCCACCGGCGTCCGCGATCGCGGCGGCCGCGACCTGGAGTGCGATCAGCTGGTCGGGTTCGGTCCCGGGCACCGAGCTCGGCATGATGCCGAACCGGGTGGGCTGCACCTCGGCCAGCGCGTCCACGAAGCCGCCGCGTCGGGCGTACAGCCGGTCCGGGGCGGCGGTCCCGGCGGTGGCCGCCGCCGGGTCGTAGTAGTCGGCGTCCCAGCGGCCCTCGGGGACGTCGGTGATCGCGTCGACGCCGCCCAGCAGGTTCGCCCAGTACGTCGCCAGGTCCGGCGCGCCGGGCAGCAGGACGGCCATGCCCACCACGGCCACCGGTACGGCCCGAGAGCCCCTCTCCACGGCCGTCACCAGCCCGACGCCGTGTAGACCACGGACCGCACCGACTCGTCGCCCCAGGCCAGTTCGCGCAGCAGCGCCAACGTACCCGCGCCCGGGTCGACCAGCCGGACACCCCGCCGCGCGTAGTCCCGCGCCAGCTCCGGCGAGACCATGCCGCCGTGCCCCTCGGACGGTGCCCACGGCCCCCAGTGCACGGTCAGCGCGCGCCGGCCGGTACCGGCGGCCCAGCGGGCGCCCAGCTCCTCCAGCGCGTCGTTGGCCGCCGCGTAGTCGGCCTGGCCGCGGTTGCCCAGCGCGGCGGCGACGCTGCCGAACAGCACCGTGAAGCGCGGCCCCGACGGCAGCTCGGCCAGCGCGTCGAGCAGCGCCCGGGCACCGTCGGCCTTGGTGGCGAACACCCGCCGGAAGGACTCCGGATCCTTGTCCGCGAACACCCGGTCCTCGATGACGCCCGCCGCGTAGACCACGCCGTCCAGCCGGCCGTACGCGGCGTACGCCTCCTTGACCGCCTGCCGGAGCGCCGCCGGGTCGGCCACGTCGACGGCCTGGTAGTGCGCCGTCGCGTCCAGCGCGGCGAGTTCGTCGAGGGTGGCCGCCACCTCGCGTCCGGCCAGCAGCCGCGACGCCTCGCGGTCGACCTCCGGCAGCGGTACGCCCTGCCGGGCCAGCACCGCCCGCAGCGCCGCCCGGTCGGGAGCGGCCGCCGTCACCGGGTCCTCGGGGCCCTCCGGCGGGGCGGTCCGGCCCAGCAGCTCCAGCCTGCACCGCGAAGCCGCCGCGAGTGCCGCGGCGAACCGCGCGGTGATCCCGCGCGCCCCGCCGACCAGCAGCACCACCGCGTCCCGGTCCAGTCCCAGCGCGGCGGCCTCCGCCACGCCGTCGCCGGCGGGCCCGGCCCCGGTGCTGCCCAGCACCCCGAGGCCGGACTCCACCAGGGCGAGGCCCTGCCGACCGTCGGGCCCGTGCAGCACCACCGGCTCGCGGTCCTCGGCCAGCAGCTCGCCGAGCAGGGCGTCGGCCACCTCGGCGGGCTCCACCGGGGCCGCGAACTCGGCGAGCCGGACCGCGGCGTCGGGGTACTCCCGGGCGAGCGAGCGCAGCAGCCCGCGCAGGCCGTCCGCCCGGCCGCGGCCGGCGCCGGGGGAGGTGCGGGCGGCCAGCAGCCAGCGGGGCCGGCCGGCGAGCGCCGCCTGCCACGCCGGTACGCAGCCCGGCAGCACCGGCGCGCCGTGTTCGGCGAGCGGGTCCAGCAGCAGGACGCCGTCGACCGGGCCGTCCCCGGCGGACAGCAGGTGCTCGGCGTCCACGGCCAGTACCCGGGCGCCGTGCGCGGTCAGCCGCGCCGTCAGCGCCTCGGCGACGCCGTGGCCGTCCGAGCCGAGCAGGGCGAAGCGGCGGCCGGCCAGCACGCTCGGCGCCCCGGCGGGTTCCGGCAGCGGCACGGGTACCAGCCGCAGCCGGGCGGGCTCGTGTCCCGCGACCGTGTCCGGGTGCGTGGCGGGCTCGGGGGTGGTGGTGGGGGTGGGTGGGGTGAGGTGGGTGGTGAGCCAGTGGGTGATGGCTGTGGTGGTGCGGGCTCGGGAGAGTTCTTCGAGGTGGTCGTCGCTGAGGGTGGTGAGGTCGGTGGTGGTGAGGCGGCGGGCGAGTTGGCCGATGATCTCGGTGCGTTTGATGGAGTCGATGCTGAGGTCGGCTTCGAGGTCGAGGTCGGGTTCGATCATGTCGGCGGGGTAGCCGGTGCGTTCGCTGATCACTTCCACGACGACGGCCATCAGGTCGGCGGGCCCGGGCTCGGGGTGCGTGGCGGGCTCGGGAGCCACCGCCTCGGGCACCGCCGCCACCGCCGCCGCTTCGGCACGCGGCCGCGGACGGGTGACGTCCGGCACCTGCCCCTCGGCGGCGCCCGCCGCCCCGAAGTAGCTCAGCAGCACGTCGCGTTGGGCCGCGATCATCGCCCGGCTGCTGCTGAGGAAGTCCGCCACCAGGGCGTCCCCGTCGGCCCGGCGGGTGCCGGGCTGCGCCTCCTGCGGTGCCGGCGGTGCCTCCGGTACGGGTCGGGCCGGTGCGAGCGCGCCGGGGAGCAGCTCTCCGGCGGCGGTGCGCACCAGCTGCCCGTCCACCGTCCAGCCGGGCCGGCGCGGGGCCCGCGCCCGGCCCGCGTCCACCGCGTCCCGGCCGTGCAGCAGGGGGCCGGTGCGTACCGGGACGCCGGCGACGGCGAGTTCGGCCAGGGCGTCCAGGAATCCGGGCAGTCCGCCGCGCCGGCCCTCGACCGCCACCGCGTGGTGCGGCCGGTCGCCGAGCACCGCCGACACCAGCCCGGTCAGCACCGAGCCGGGGCCGGCCTCGACGAACACCCGGGCGCCGGCCGCGTACATCGCCTCGATCTGCGCCGTGAACCGCACCGGCGACCCGATCTGCGCGGCCAACTCGGCCCGTACGGCGTCGGGTTCGGTCGGGTAGACGGTCGCCGTCCGGTTCGCGTAGACCGGGAACTCCGGTCCCCGCACCGCCCGGTCGGCCAGCGCGTCGGCGAACCGTTCGCCGGCTCCCGCGACCAGCGGGCTGTGGAAGGCGCAGGCGACCCGCAGCTGCTTGACCGCGTACCCGGCCTCGCGCAGCCGCTCCGCCGCCGCCGCCACCTCGGGCGTCCCACCGGAGATCACGGTCTGCCGGGGCGCGTTGTGGTTGGCCGCCACCACCCGGGCGGCCGGACCGAGGGCGGACAGGACCTGCTCGACCTGATCGGCGCCCGCCGTGACCGCCGCCATCGACCCGGGGTCCGCGCCCGCGCCGACCGCGTCCAGGATGGCGAGCGCGCGCCGCGCACTGATCTCCGGCAGGTCCTCGGCGGCCAGCGCCCCGGCCGCGCAGAGCGCGACCAGCTCGCCGTAGCTGTGGCCCGCGGCCAGGTGCGGACGGACCCCGGCCAGGCCCAGCAGCTCGTGGGCGGCCAGTCCGGCCATGCCCAGGACGGGCTGGGCCACCCTGGTGTCGGTCACCGCGGCGCGCTGCCCGTCCCGGTCCTCGGGGGTGAACGCCGCCGGCGGGTACAGGGCGTCCGCGTAGGCCCGGCCCAGCCGCAGGTGGCGCTGCAAGCGGGGGAAGGCCGTGAACAACTCGGCCATCATGCCCGGGCGCTGGCTGCCCTGCCCGGGGAAGAGGAACGCCACCTCTGCGCCCGTCCCGCCGCTCGCCGGGCCGCCCTCGCCGGCCAGCCGCAGCCCGGCCGCCGGATCGTGCTCCCCGTTCAGGGCCCGGCGGAGCAGCCCGGCCAGTTCGGCGACGTCCGAGGCCACCACCGCGACCTGCACCGGGCCGTGCCCGGACTCCGCCCGACGGGAGGCCGCCAGCGCGAGGTCGCGCAGCCGCCACGGCGAACCGTCCGCCTCCGCCAGCCGCAGCAGCTCGGCCACCCCGCGCAGCGCCCGCTCCCGGTCGCCGCCGCGGAAGGTGAACAGCTCGGCCGGCCACTGCTGGAGGCCGTGCACGGGCGGCACGCCGTCGTAACCGGTCAGCACCGCATGGAAGTTGGTGCCACCGAAGCCGAACGCGCTGACGCCGGCCACCCGTTCCGCCGCCGGTGCGGCCCATGGCCGGGCCTCGGTGTGGAAGGCGAACGGGCTCGTCCCCGCCTGCCACGCCGGATTCGGCCGGGTCAGGTTCAGCGTCGGCGGCTTCACCCCGGTGTGCAGCGCCAGCGACGCCTTGATCAGGCCCGCCAGGCCCGCCGCGCACTTGGTGTGCCCGATCTGCGACTTCACCGATCCCAGCGCGCAGCTCCCGGGCGCCGCGCCGGCGGCGGTGAACACCTCGTTCAGCGTGGCGAGTTCGGTACGGTCGCCGACCACCGTTCCGGTGCCGTGCGCCTCCACCAGGCCGACCGCGGCCGGGGCGATCCCGGCGCCGCGGTACGCCCGCTCCAGCGCCGCCCGCTGCCCCTCGGGCCGGGGCGCGGTCAGGCCCAGCGACCGGCCGTCGCTCGCGCTGCCGACGGCCTGGACCACGGCGTACACCCGGTCGCCGTCCCGTTCCGCGTCCGCCAGCCGCTTCAGGACCAGGCAGCCCACGCCCTCGCCGAGCGCGATCCCGTCGGCCGAGGCGTCGAACGGGCGGGAGCGGCCGGTCGGCGACAGCGCGTGCACCGACGCGAAGAGCAGGTAGTCGTTGATGCCGTTGTGCAGGTCCGCGCCGCCGCACAGGGCCAGATCGGCTGCGCCCGTCACCAGCTCCTTGCAGGCCACGTCCAGCGCGGCCAGCGAGGACGCGCAGGCCGCGTCCACGGTGTAGTTGGCGCCGCCCAGGTCGAGCCGGTTGGCGATCCGCCCGGCGATGACGTTGGCCAGCATGCCGGGGAAGGAGTCCTCGGTCAGGGCCGGCAGCTGCTCGGCGACCCCCGCCGGCACCTTCCCCAGGTAGGACGGCAGCACCGCCCCCAGCACGCCCGCGTTCGACAGGTCGCTGCCCGCCTCGGCGCCGAACACCACGCTGGTGCGCGAGCGGTCGAAGGCCCGGCCGCCCTCCCCGCCGCCGCCGTCGTACCCGGCGTCCACCAGGGCCCGGCGCGCGGCCTCCAGGGCCAGCAGCTGGACCGGCTCGATGCTGCCCAGCGCGGCCGGCGGGATGCCGTAGCCCAGCGCGTCGAAGGGGATCGGCGGCAGGAAGCCGCCCCACTTGGACGGTGTGGTGCCCGGCCCGCCGTCCGCCGAGTGGTACAGCTCCGGGTCCCAGCGCTCGGCCGGTACGTCGGTCACCGCGTCCACGCCCGCCAGCACGTTCGCCCAGAACGCGGGCAGGTCCGGTGCCTGCGGGAACATCCCCGCCATGCCGATCACCGCGATCCGCAGCGGCGCAGGCTCCGGCCGGTCGGCGGCCGGGGAGGGCTCCAGCAGCTCCCGCAACTCCTCGGTACGGGCCGCCAGGAAGGCCGCCGCCCCCGCACTGACCGCGGTGTGCAGCTCGGCCAGCGTGGTGGTGGCCGACCGCACCACGGCGACCTGCCCGGCCATGAACATCCCGCGCGCCAGCTGGCCCCGCTCGTCGACGGGGGTGAGCTCGCCCCCCACCCGGTCGACCCCCTTGCCGGCGATCCGCAGCCGCCCGACGTTCAGCCGCTCCAGCCGCTCCCAGGCCTCCCGGTCCGGTACGCCCTCGGCCCGCAGCCGGTCCCGCACCTCCAGGAACTCCGCCGTGAAGGGGCTCGGCACGCACCGCGTGGCGTGCCCCGGAGCCGTCTGCAGCAGTTCGGTGCCGCGCGCCGCCACCACCTGCCGCTGGAACTCCGGCTGCACCGCACCGTGCGCCACCGCCTCCTCGGTGAACAGGTACGCCGTCCCCATCAGCACACCGGCCGCCAGGCCCCGCCCGGCCAGCGGCGCCGTCATCGCCGCCACCATCGCCGCCGACCGCTCGTCGTGCACGCCGCCCGCGAACAGCACCTCCACCGGCCCGGCGTCCCGCGCCGTGCCGAGGAAGTCCTCCAGCACCGCCAACTGCGCCTCCCAGAGCGGGAAGCTGTGCCGGGGGCCGACATGGCCGCCGCATTCCGAGCCCTCGAAGACGAACCTGCGCGCCCCGTCCTCCAGGAACTGCCGCAGCAACCCGGGGGAGGGCACGTGCAGGAAGGCGCTGATCCCCGCCTCCTCCAGCACCCGCGCCTGCGACGGGCGGCCGCCGGCGATCACGGCGTGGCTGGGCCGGGCCGCCAGCACCTCGGCCAGCTGGGCGCTGCGCACCTCCTCCGGAGCGAAGCCCAGCACGCCCACGCCCCAGGGGAGTTCACCGAGGGCGTCCCGCGTGCGGGCGAGCAGCTCACGGGTCTGCCCGGGCCCGGCGAGGGCCAGGGCGACGAACGGCAGGGCGCCCGCGGCGGCCACCGCCGCCGCGAAGCCCGGCCGGTCGCTGACCCGGGTCATCGGCCCCTGGGCCACCGGCAGTCCGGTGCCGAGCGCGGTGCCGAGCGCGCTGCGGGGCCCGAGCTGTTCCCGCGCGGCGGCCGCGGTCCGCACCACGTCCTGGACGCTCTCCCGTACCGCCCGGACGGCCTGCCCGGCCGTTCTCCAGCGGTCGGCGAAACGCGTTGCCAGGAAACCGTCCTGACCGACCGTCAGGTCGTCGCGGATGCCGGTCGGTCCGCCGTGGCGCAGGACTCGCCTTCCGTCGACGACCACCGTCTCGGACCCGTCCATGCCGCGTACGGCCGCCACGGCCTCCTCGGGCGCGGAGGACTCGGCCAGCAGGGCGAGCTGGCTGTCCAGCACCACGCCGGCTGCCCCGCCGGCCACCGCCGCCGCGGCGGTCCGCGGACCGATGCCGCCGCAGGCCCACACCGGCAGTGCGACCTCCGGCGCCGCGAGCACCTGTTGGAGCAGCACGAACGTGCTCAACTCGCCGACCGGACCGCCGCTTTCGGCGCCGCGTACGATCAGCCCGTGGGCGCCGGCCCGGACGGCGGCCAGGGCCTGGGTCAGGTCGGTGACCTCGACCAGCAGGCGGTGGTCGGCGCGGAGCGCCCCGATGTCCCAGCCGGGCGTGTCCGGGGCCAGGACGAGGGTGTGGGGGCCGGCCCCGCCCGACGCATGGAGGTCGTCGGGCGAGAGCCGGCAGTCCGGTCCCACGCGGACGCCGAACCGGCCCGGTGCGCTCTCGCGCAGCCTGGCGAGTTCCTCGCGTGATCGGCGGTCGCCGCGACCGAGGTCCAGCACGCCGAGTGCGCCGGCGCGGCAGACGGCCTCCGCGAGTCCGGCGTCGGGTTCATGGAAGGGGGTGATCCCGATGACGATCTCGGCCGGCGAAAGGATAGGCCTCATGGGCTCTCCGAGGTTGAGTCACGACGCAGTTGGGGGCATGTGCGACTCCCGGACCGAGCACGGCGGGTCGTCCCTGCCGCCGGGGCGCGGAGGGGCCGTGCGGTTCCTCGATCCGGTTCGGTACCGAAGCTACCGATCGGTAGCGCACGTTAGGTTAAGTCCCCGTTGCAGGTCCATGTCAATGGCACGTGCGGGTCCGAGTGCGGGCCGCCGCTCGACCGGGCAGGCCCGGCGCGGCCTGATCGCACCGGATCGAACGGGTCATGTGATCAAGCCGGTCGACCGAACGATCGGCTCCGGACCGGCCCCGCCGTGCCCCGCCCGCCTGCCGGAATTCCCGGTGGGCGGGGCGGCGGTGCTGCTAGACAGCTCCCATGAACGAAGAGATCGGGCTGCGCGCCGCAGCCCCCGGGGAGATCCCCGCCCTGCTGGACTTCTGGGCGCTCGCGGCCACCGGCACCAGCATCACGGACGACGCCGACGGGGTGGCGGCGCTGCTCGCCCGCGACCCGGAGGCGCTGATCGTCGCCGAACTGGCGGACGGCACCCTGGCGGGCACGGTGATCGCCGGCTGGGACGGCTGGCGCTGCCATCTCTACCGCCTCGCCGTCCACCCGGACCACCGCCGCCGCGGGGTCGGCCGCGCGCTGCTGGCCGCCGCCGAGCGGCGCTTCGCCGCCCTCGGCGGACGCCGGGCCGACGCGATGGTGCTCGACGACAACGCCGTCGGCCACCGCACCTGGACGGCCGTCGGATACGGCCCGCAACCCCGGTGGTCCCGCTGGGTCAAGCCGTTGCCGGTGTCCAAGCCCTAGCCCCGGACGGGGCCTGGCAGGGCACCACCGCCGCGCGCGGTCCGTCCGCCGTCGATCAGGTCGATCGATTCCCGGTCGAACGATCGCCGGGCGTGCCGGACCGGTGTCGGCCCGGGTCCGTCCCGGTCCGGTGCCGTCTCAGGACACCAGGCTCTGCTCCGCGAGCTCCGTGAGCGTCACCGTGCACAGGCCACCGCGCTCGCTCCTGACGTCCGTCACCTCCAACTGCGTGCCCGGCAGCAGGATGAACTCCTCCTCGCCGGTGAAGGCGGAGAAGTTCTGGATGCCGGTGGCCCGGAGCGGCCGCACCTCGAAGAGGGTCCGCTTGCCGCGGCTGCCGAGGAAGGACCGCGCCACGCCGGGCTTGGAGGTGCACGAGGACACGCCCCACCAGGTGACCGTCCGGCCGAGCGGGTACTGCGCCCGCAGGTCCAGGGCGACACCGCGCCACAGCGGCTCGGTGCGGGCGGGAAGCTGCGAGACCGCCGCGAACAGCAGCCGCAGGTACGGGAGGTAGGGGACGAGCCGGCTCCGGTCCGGGGAGCGCAGGATGGCGTTGATCTCCCGGTAGAACGCGGACTCGCAGGTGTACAGGTAGAGGGCGGCGATCGCGTCGGCGGACAGGCCGGAGACCGCCTCGTCCGCCCGTCGCCTGCCGAACTCGTGCGACAGCGTGACGTGCCGGTCCAGGCCGGAGAGCAACTCGGCGACCGGGCCGACGGCGTCCCGGAAACCCATCAGCGGAGTGTCGAACACCCCGGAGATCGCGGGGAGGACGAGCCCCTCGTCCTTCACCCCGGCGAGGCGGTCCAGGTACAGCTGGTGCAGCTCCATCGTGGACGCGATGAACGCGCCCATGCGCTCGGAGACGTCGCCGTCCGCCCCGCCCGCCCCGGTGCCGGTCGCGTTCCAGCCCCTGCTGGGCAGCCAGTCGACCTCGTCGGCGCCCAGTGAGCGCAGTGCCTCGTTCACCGTCCCGAAGTGGTCGCCGTCGCAGAAGACGTCACCCTGCGCCGCGGGATTGGGGTGGTCGATGTGGCGCACCTCGACCCCGGGGTACTTCTTCTGGAGCGCGACGACGACCTTCTTCAGGTTGCGCGCGTGCGCCCCCCACCAGGCGAAGACCACGCCGCGGTCCTCCTCGTCGGCGTCCTGCTTGGCCCGGAGGATCTCCTCGACGATCCGCTCGGCGGCCGGCCGCCAGAACGCGGTGTGCCGGTCGGTCGCCGTCGTCCCGTCGCTGCTGGCGGTCAGGGCCGCGTTCAGGAGCAGGACGCCCTGCGTCAGCATCGCCTGGAACCACTCCGGCGGCTGGACGGTGTCCTGCTCGCGCAGCAGCGCCCTGACCTCGGCGATCGGGGTCCTCTTGGGGATCTTGTACTTCCACATCGCCGCGGCCTTGATGATGCAGCGGATGCTGACGACCCGGCCGAACTGGCTGTCCTTCCAGTCGTGGAAGGTGTTGTCGAACATCGCGATGCCGGTGGCGCTCTCCGGCCGGGGATAGGGGTTCTGGCCGAAGACCACCACCTTCCACCTGTGCGGCGCGTGGGGCTTGAGCGCCTGGAAGGTCAGTTCGCGGACGGGGACGACGTCCTGGCCGCGGTCCGGGCCGATGAAGGCGGCCGCGCCGGGTTGCGCCTCGATGACCGGCTTCAGCAGCGGGAGCCACGGTTCGCCGCCGCCGGCGAAGAGTTCCGCGAGGGCCAGCGGGTCGTTCGGGTGGGGCGTGGCGGGGGCCTGGGCGTCGCTCATGGTGGAGGGTCTCCGAGTGGTCGAACGGTGCTGACGGCGGCCGGGACTGACGGTCGGTCCGTCCCCGGTCGATGCCACAGTCCTACCGGCCGCGTGTGACAACCGCGCCCGGGTCCGACGGGCCCCGGCCCGCACTGTCGGTGCCGCGCGATAGCTTCGCGATCATCAAGCGGACAGCGTCCCGATCGGAGTCGACCTTGACCGAAAACCGTGTGCAGTCCTCGCTCGCCGTGGTGTTGACCGACACCAACGCGACGGTGGTGGCGGCGTGGCGGGCCGCGTTCGCCGACACCCCCGGGATCGAGATCCGCAAGGGGTCGATCCTCGACCAGGACGTCGATGCCTGGGTCAGCCCCACCAACTCCCGCGGACGGATGGACGGTGGCGTCGACGCCGTCGTCAAGAGGCACCTCGGGGCGGGCATCCAGCTGCGGGTGCAGCGCGCGATCCGGAGCGGCTACGGCGGCACCCTCCCGGTGGGCAGCGCGGTGTGCGTCCCGTCCGGGGCGGTCACCCCGAGGTTCCTGATCTCGGCGCCGACGATGGAGGAGTCCGCGCAGAACGTGAGCGAGACCCTCAACGTGGCGCTGGCGTGCGCCGCCGCCTTCCAGGCGATCCACCGGCAGAACGCCCGGGTGCCGGGCAGCATCGGGTCGGTCGCCCTGGTCGGCATGGGCGCCCGGACGGGCCGGGTGCCGGCCCGGGTGTGCGCCAACCTGATGTGGACCGGCTACACGCTGTTCAACGAGTACTCCTTCGAGGACGACGACGAGCTGCGCAGCACCATCACCGCGCAGCTCGACGACATCGACAAGGCGCCCGACACCGAGCGGGTCCGGATCGCGCCGCCCGCGCCCGCACGCCGGGCCTCCCGGCGCTGACCGGTGGGCCCCGGACCGTCGCGCCCCGCGCCGTCGGGGTGCCCCGCAGCCGCCCGGGTCAGCGGGGGCCGGCCGCGAGGGCCTCGATGGCGGGGACGAGGGCGGCGGGCGTGGGGAGGGCGTCGTTCTCGGCCTTGAGTCGGGCGGCGGCCTCGCGGAGCGCCGGGTCGGTGACGAGCCGGGCCAGCAGCGGGGTGTCCACGTCGCCGGAGGCCGAACGCAGGGCCGCGCCGGTGGCGCAGAGGGCGTCGGCGACGGCGAAGTTGTCGGCGCCCTGGGGGAGCAGCAGCTGCGGCACGCCGGCCTGCAGACCGGTGAGCGTGCTGCCGGAACCGCCGTGGTGGACGACCGCGTCGCAGACCCGCAGCAGCTCCGCCAGCGGGACCCACGGCAGCGGGCGGACGTTGGCGGGGAGGGGGCCGAGCTGGGTGAGGTCGGCGTCGCCGACGGCGAGCAGGAACTCGGCGTCGACCGAGGCGGCGGCCTCGATCAGGCGGGTGATGGCGTGCACCCCGTCCACCTGGGTGACCACGGTGCCGAGGGTGACGGCGACCCGCGGCCGGGTGCCGCGCCGCAGCAGGTCGGCCGGGACGACGCCGCCTCCGTTGTACGGGAGGTAGCGCATCCGCAGGCCGCCGGGGTCGCCGCCGAGCGAGGCCGGGACGATGTTCAGCGGAGTGGTCTCGGCCGGGCCCGCCACCCCGTACGCCTCGTAGACGTCGGTGAAGTGACCGGCGAGCCGCGCCGCCAGGTCGAGGCCGGAGGTGAGGCCGAAGTTCTGCAGCGCCGCCGGGATCTTGAGCTTCGCCGCGACCAGTTGGGCGGAGGCCAGGCAGGAGTCGTGGACCAGCAGGTCGGCGTCCCATTCGCCGGCGGTGGTCAGCAGGCCGTCCACGGTCGCGCGGGAGGCGTGGGCGAAGGCCGCGGCGGCCAGGTCGAGGATCTGGTCCTGGTCCAGGTCCGGCCTGGCGTAGCGGGTCTGCTCGCCGCTGACGGCCTCGAACGAGTCGCTCAGGGGCCGGCCGTCGCCGATCTCGACGATCGGGAAGCCGGCCGCCCTGAGCTGCTCCGTGGGCTGCGGGCTGGCGAACAGCACCTCGTGTCCGGCGGCCCGCAGCGCCTGCGCGGTCGGCACCATCGGGAACAGGTGGCTCGGCGCGGCCGGGCCGGTGAAGAGTATGCGCACGGTGTTCTCCTGGTCGTTCGTCAGCTGGTCGTCAACGGGCTCGGCGGGTGGGGCCCGCCGTGTCCATTCAACTGACGGACGATCAGTTCGCTTCCCGGGGTGATCGATAATCGGACGTTCTCGTACGGACCTTGCCGGAGGCGGCCCGGTGTGCTCCTCGCTCCGGCCCCGCGCGGCCGCCGCGCCCGCTCGGGAGGTGCGGCGCCGTGCGGCATCATGACGGCGTGATCACCATTCATCTGAAGTACGAGATCGACGCCGACAAGCTCGCCGACTTCGAGGAGTACGGCCGCCGCTGGGTCCGGCTCGTCAACCGGTTCGGCGGGACGCACCACGGCTACTTCCTGCCGAGCGAGGGCGACAGCGACATCGCGTACGCCCTCTTCTCCTTCCCCAGCTTCGCCGGGTACGAGCAGTACCGCACGGACAGCGCGTCCGACCCGGAGTGCCAGGAGGCGTTCGAGCTGGCCCGACGCACCGGCTGCATCAAGCGGTACGAGCGCCGCTTCCTGCGGCCCCTCGACGGCCTGTCCTGACCGCCCGCCCGCGAAGTCCTGCGGCCGGCTACGGAGTTGAGGCCGGTGCCGGTCGTACGGGCCGTCTACCGGCGGGTGGTCTCCAGTCCGGTCAGGACGGCGACCGCGCGGGTCAGGGTCTCGGGGGTGGCCGTGTAGGGGAGCCGCAGGTAGTGGGTGAGGGTGCGGTCGGCGGAGAAGGTCGGCCCGGGGGAGAGCTTCAGGCCCTGGCGGGCCGCGCGGGTGGCCAGGGCGGTGGCGGTCGTGCCGTGCAGCCGCAGCCACAGGCAGAGGCCGCCCGGCGGGAGCGTGAAGCTCCACCCGCCCGACCCCTCCAACAGGGCCGCGAGGTGGTCGCGCTGGGCGCGGAGCCGGTCGCGCCGGTCGCGCAGCAGGTCCTGCGGGTCGGCCAGGATTTCGCAGGCGATGAGCTGTTCGAGCGGCGGCGGTGACAGTCGTGCCTGGAGCGGGTCGTGCAGGAGTTCGCGGATGCGGGCGGCGTCGGTGCGCAGCCAGCCGACGCGCAGGCCGCCCCAGACGAGCTTGCCCAGCGAGCCGACGGCGACGACGGCCTTGCCGGTCAGGTGCGGGACGGGCTCCGGCGGGTTGCGCAGGTCCAGGTCGCGCAGGGTTTCGTCGGCGATGACCGTCATGCCGTTGCGTGCCGCCAGTTCGGCCACCTGGTCGCGTTGGGCGGCGGGCATGAGGGCGCCCGTGGGGTTGTGGAAGTCGGGTGTCAGGTAGGCCAGTCCCGGCCGTACGGTCCTGATGGTGTGGGCGAGGTGGTCGGGATCCCAGCCGTCGGCGGTGACGGGTGACGCGGCCAGTCGGGCGCGGCGGCGCCGCAGTACGGCCAGCGCGCCGTGGTAGGTGGGGCTCTCCACCAGGACGGGGCGGGTGCGGTCGTGCAGGTGGTCGGCCAGGAGGGTGAAGGCGGCCCGGGTGCCCGAGGTGACCAGGATCTGATCCGGGCGGGTCGGCAGGCCGTCGCGGGTGTAACGGTCGGCCAGCAGTTCCCGCAGCCGTGGGAGCCCCGCGTCGGGCTCGGCCGAGTCCATGAGCAGGGCAGCCGACCGCTCCACCGCTCGCCGGGAGGCCTCCAGGTAGGCGGCGTGGGGGGCGGCGGGCACCGCGCGGGTGAAGTCGAGGCCGTCCCCGTGGTCCACCGACCAGGGTGCGGTGCGCTCGGTGATCTCCGGTGGGAGCCGGACGTCGCTGCCGCTGCCGTGGTGCGTGCGCAGCCAGCCGGTGTCGCGGAGCGCGGCCAGGGTGGTGACCACGGTGCCGCGGCTGACCTGGAGGGCTGTGGCCAGGGCGCGCTCGGACGGCAGCCGGGTGCCGACCGGGATCCGCCCGTCGACGACGGCGTCCCGGATCGCCGCGGCCAGGGCCTGCGTGAGCGGTCCCGGCTCCTGCCGCCAGCTACCCAGGGCGGAGGCGATGCCGGAACCGCGGATCTCGATCATTGGTCCAGTTTGCCGAATGTGGACCAGGACTCGAACGTCGGCGGTCCGTAGCGTCGCAGGCACCGATCCGTGAACGTGCGCAGAGGAGCCGACCCTTGCATTCCCCGCGTCCCCCGCATTCCCCGCGTCCCCCGCGTCCCCTCGATCCGCTGCGAACGAGTCGCTGGTTCCGGCGGACGGCCGGTGGGCTCCCGGCCGCGTTCTGGTACCTGTGGACGGCGTCGCTGATCAACCGGACGGGCGCGGTGGCGCAGATCTACCTCGGCGTGTACCTGCTCTCGGTCCGACACTTCGACGTCTCCTACACCGGGCTGGTCATCGGTCTGGGGGGCATCGGTACGGCCCTGGGCGCGCTGCCGGGCGGGATCATCGCCGACCGGTGGGGGCGGCGCCCGGCGATGCTCGGCGCATCCATCCCGGCAGCGCTGACCATGCTGGCCCTCGGCTGCACCGACAGTCAGGCGGCGGTCCTGGTCCTGGCGTTGCTGCTCGGGGTGTTCCTCGGCATCGTCCGGCCGGCGTTCACCGCGTCGATCATCGACGTGGTCGCGGACGCCGACCGGGTCCGCGCCCTGAACCTGAACTACTGGGCTTTCAACCTGGGTTCGGGGGCCGCGGCGTTGCTCGCCGGCCTGCTGGCCAGGATCGAGCCCATGCTGCTGTTCGCCACGAACGCCGGCGTCCTGCTGTGTTCGACGCTGCTGCTGGCGCTGAAGGTCCCGGAGACCCGTCCCGCCGCCCCGGCGGCCAGGACCGGCCCGGTCGGGCTCGGCCCCGTCTTCCGGGACCGGACCTTCATGGTCTTCGTCGGTCTGACCCTGCTCGGCTGGACGATGATCGAGACCAACAAGGTGCTGCCGGCCTCCCTCGTCGCCGACGGGCTGGACGTGACCTCGTACGGGCAGGTCATCGTGGTCAACATGGTGCTGATCGTCGCCGGTCAGCTCGTCCTGCCGGGACTCGTGGCACGGTTCCGGCACGAGCACGTCCTGGCCGCCTCGGTCGTGTTCGCCGGGGTCGGCTTCGGGCTGGTCGCGCTCGCCGACACGCTGTGGGCGTACGCGCTGACGGTCGCCGTCTGGACTCTCGGCGAGATGCTGATGACGCTGGCGAACTCCGCGGTGATCGTCCAGTTGTCGCCGTCCGACGCCCGGGGCCGGTACCAGGGCGTCTTCGGATTCGGCCCGCCAGGCGCGATGTTCCTCGGCCCGGCCCTCGGAGGTCTCGTCGCCGAACACCTCGGCACGAGCACGCTGTGGGCCGGTGTGTTCGGCCTCGGTCTCGTCCTGGCGGCGGCGAACCTGGCGGCCGGTCCCGCCCGGACCCGTCGAGTGGCGCTCCTGCGGACCGCTGCCGGAGGGCGCGCGCGGCACGGGTCGGGCAAGGAGCTCTCCGGGTCTCGATGATCACCGGGATGCGGTGTCGTCGGCGGGAGCCGTCGGCCGGCCGGGAGCGGCGCGGGAGAGGTTCCCGGCCGCCCGCGGCCCGATTCCAACCGGCAGGTTGGAGCCTTCGTATGCTGGGCGCATGGCATGGGACACCGAGAGGACCAGGCGGCTGCTGCTCGACGCGGCCGTGGACGAGTTCGCCGCGCACGGGCCCGAGGGCGCGCGGATCGACCGCATCGCGGCCGCGGCCGGGGTCAACAAGGAGCGGATCTACCCCTACTTCGGGGGTAAGCGGCCGTTGTTCGGCGCGGTGGTCCAACGGGAGCTGGAACAGCTCGCCGCCGCCGTGCCCCTGGAGGAACCGGACGGGCGGACGGTGGACCTTCCGGAGTATGCGGGCCGGGTGTTCGACTACCACCTCGCCCATCCGCACCTGCTGCGCCTGCTCCAGTGGGAGGCCCTCTGCGGTGATGCCTCCGCCCCGGTCGCGGGCGAGGAGCGGCGGGCCGCCCACTACGCCGAGAAGGTCGCCGCGGTGTCCCGTGCCCGCCGGGGCGGCGCGGGCTCCGTGCCCGCCGAGGTGCCGCTCCCGCCCGCGGACCTGCTGTACGCCGTGGTGGCGCTCGCCGGCTGGCAGTTCGCCGCGCCGCAGCTCGCCCGCATGATCATCGGCGGAGCGGCCGGTGCGGATCCCGCTGCCAGGCGCGCTGCCGTCGTCGACATGGTGCGCAGGCTCACGCGCTGATCCGCTTGAGGGGCCCACATCTCCAACTGGACGGTTGGAGATGTGGGTGTGCTCGCGCTAATGTCCAACTCGTCAGTTGGAGATATCCCGGACAAGGAGCCCGACCATGACGGTCATGTCCGCACGCCCGAACGCCGCCCTCGTCCTGATCGAGTTCCAGCGCGAGTGGCTCGACCCCTCGCAGGGCCGGCTCAACCACCTCGTCGAGGATCGCGGCCCGCTCGACACCGCCGTCCGCGGCGCGGCCGCCGCGCTGGCCGCCGCCCGCACGCACGGTGTTCCCGTCGTCCACGTGCCGCTCGTCCTCACCCCCGGCGCGCCGGAGCTTGCGAGCTGGACCCCGGCCCTGCTCGGTCTGCGCGCGGCGATCCCCGAGGCCGGCACCTGGATCCGGGGCAGTGCGGGTGTCGAGTTCGCCGAGGACTTCCGGCCCGCTCCCGGCGAACCGGTCGTGCGCGGCCGCGCCGGCGCCAGCGCCTTCGCCGGCCTCTCCGACTTCGACCTGATCCTGCGCCGACTCGGCGTCACCGACCTGTACCTGGCCGGCTTCGCCACCCACGTGTGCGTCGAATCCACCCTGCGCGAGGCCCACGACCGTGGCTACACCACCCACGTCATCCACGACGCCTGCGCGGCCTTCACCCGGGCCCAGTAGGATCACGTCCGCGAGCACGTGATCCACCACTTCGGCGACGAGACGGACGCCGCGGCCTTCGCCGCCTCGCTCGACGGGACGCCGTGCGCCCGGTGACCACCGGCGGCGGGGGACGGGGACGGGCCCGGGGGCGGAGGTCGTTCGCAGCACAGGCCGTGGCGCCGACTCCCGGACCGGGGTGGCACACGCCGTCCCTGCGCAGTCGACGCCGTGACCTTCCCGGACGGGGGTCGCGGTGTCACACCGACGCGCGAGCACGTTGCGGACCGAGCAGCGTCTGCGGGGGCATCCGGCCGCGTTCCGCGACCACTTCCGTCGGGTCCTGGACGGACGAGGCCCCGAGCGGGGTGACGTCGTGCCGGTGCCGATCGTCCGACGGTGCGGACTGCCGGTCTCCGGCGTCGAAGGTGGCGCTCCGTCCGAGCGGGGCGAGGCGGCGGTCGGCGTGATCGGCCCTGCGGATCCGGGGCGGCGCCCACCCGGCTGATCGGGCGGGCCCCGGGCAGGACCCGGGTGTCCGCTCGGAGGGCTGACGGGGCTCCCGCTGTACGCCGCCGGCCGCCCCGTCCCGTCGCCGACCCGCGCCGACGGGGATCGCGGCGCGGGTCCCCGGCCGGGGCCGGGCGGCGGTCAGGTGGTGGAGGCCGCGCCGGGGCAGGACTCGGGGGTGTGCGAGGACCAGTCCTCGAAGTGGTGCAGGACGGCGTGCCACGGGCAGTCCTCCCGCATGTCGCGAAGGGCGACGGCGCCGCACGGCTGGTACGGGCACCGGCAGCCGGCGACCCGCTCGACCTCGTCGTTGTGGCGCAGGTGCCGGTCCTGCTTGCCGAGACAGGTGCCCTGCTGATCGTGCCAGGCCCGGACGGCCGCTTCGGCGGCGTCGGCTCCGGACCAGCGCCCGGGCTGCACGGGGGCGTTGTGCTGCCAACCGGGCAGCCACCGGCGGACGGCGGCGGCGACGGCGGTGGGCTCGGCGAACAGCTCTGACAGCGGCAGGGGGTGGAGGGAGAACCGGATCGGCATCAGGCCGCTGTCCTGGTCCATCAGGAACCAGCCCCGGTGGTGCTCCCAGCCCAGCCAGATCGAGTCCGGCTCGTCCCAGTGCTGGCCGTGGAACAGGCCCGCCTCGAACCAGAAACCGCCGTCGGCGTCGCGCGGGAACTCGGTCTCCTGGTCCGAGGGGCGGCGGGTGAGGTCGGTGATCCAGGGGCGGTGCGTGGGCAGGCCCTCGGCGGTCAGCGCGGCATGGACGGCGGCAAGGTGGTCCGCGTGTGGCTGCTCGGACATCGGTCGGTCCCCTCCGCAGGGTCGGGCCGGCTCACCGCGCGGGTGGTCGGCCGCAGCCGCGCGCCGCGAACCGGCGTGGTGCTCGCCCGGTTCCACCGGGTCTCGGACCGACCGTACTCCGGTTCGGAGGGGCGAAGATCACCGGGGTGGTGCGGCGACCACGCCGGAGCGCCCGACGACCGGACGGGCCGTGAACTCCCTTACGGGAAGGGCCTCGACGGGTGTCCGACGGCCGGCCGCACGGCGGAGGCACCGCGACGGTCGTCGCGGTGCCTCGGGCGGCTGCGGTCAGGCGCGGGCCATCTGCCAGGCGCCGACGAAGTCGCACGCGGCGGAGCTGAAGACGGTGATCCGGTAGCCGGGCGGGATGGGAGATCCCGAGCAGGCCCAGATCCCGGGGTAGACCTGCTCGTGCAGCCAGCTGCCGATGCCGTTGCACCCGGCGATGGTGTGCCGGGTCGAGACGTATCCGGCCACGACCGGCGAGCCCGAACACGTCCACATCTTGTTGTGGACGATCTGGTGGTACCAGCCGCCGAGGCCGTCGCAGCCCCGGCTGTCGTAGTTGGTGATGACGTACCCGGTCACGATCGGCGAGCCGGAGCAGGTCCAGATGCCGTCCTGGACGGGCTGCTGGTACCAGGAGCCGGCGCCGTTGCAGCCGCCGGTGTTGTGGGCGGTGATGACCCACCCGGCCGGCACCGGCGCCCCCGAGCAGGACCACTGGCCGGCGGGCCAGCGCTGCTGTCCGGCGGTGGCGGCGCCGGCGGTGCCGACGGAGGTGCCGGCGAGCACCATGGAGGCGATCAGCGCCACCACTCCCGCCATGGCGGCGATCCGGCCGCGGACGGCTCCCGCCGTTGCTCCGCTCCACAGTCGGCTGATCCGGTTCTTCATTCCACACCTGTCCTTTCGGCACGGTCGTGCGACGGCCCCCGACGGCAGAGCACCGCGATGCGCAGCCCGTCCCGGGACGGCGGGACGGGAAGATCAACGGCGGTGTGACCGACACACTGTCAGATGAGAAGCATGCAAACCAGAATGAATTCAAGCCATCATCGCAGAGCTGGCGTGGATGGATCGCGGTCGTCCGAGTGAACGGTCCCGCCCCGCGTGTGCTGCCGTTCGACTCCCCGCCCAGGGGTCGCCCGCTCGACGCTCGGGGGTCGGGCGCCCGTCCCGGGCGGGCTGGACCTGGTGGTTCCGGGGTGTCGGGGTGTCGGGGTGTCGGACCCCGGCCGTGGGCGGCCGCGTCGGAGGGTCGGCGGGCCGGTCGCCGGGAAGGTCCCAGAAACCAACACGCGAGGACCCTTCGGTGTCGCCTCTCCCTCGCTGTCGAGCCGTCCCGCCGCCGGGGCGTGTCCGGCCGGGGCGTAGTCTCTCCTTCGGGTGATTACCGGTCAGTAATCACTCCGGTAGGCGCACATGCGGATTCCATGCCAACGCCCCGGTTGCACCGGAGGGCGGCTGGGTGCCTTGACGGGTAGTCACTTCGGCTGGATGCTCTCACCTGATCGATTCCGTTGGATTCCGTGACTTCATGTGCCGATCAATCCTTGGAGGCATCCCTTGGCCCGGATACCGCTCAAGGAGCGACACGGACCAGCGCCCCCACCTCCCCGCCGTTCCCCCTCGCCCGTACCGCCGGAAAGGCCCTCATGCTCTTCGCAGACTTCGAGATCGGCGCCCGGGTGGTGCACTACCGCGACGTGAGCCGGGTCGGCACCCTGGTCGCTGTGCGCCGCCGGTGGTTCCCGCCCGGCAGCCGGGACTGGTTCGTCCGCTGGGACGGCACCGACCGGCCGGTCCGGGTCCGTGCGGGCACCTGGGTGGTCGGCCGAGGTCCCGGTCGCGAAGCGGGCTGAGGGTGCGGCCCGTGCGGCCCCCTGCCCGCGAGCCGGGCGAGATCCGACGATGATGTGACGTCACATTCGCGCGTTGGCACGTGCTTTGGTGCCGTGTCCCGCTCCTGACGGTGCTGCGCCGTCCTGAGCCCCCACCCCCGCACGCCCCGAGGAGAACCCCCATGCCGTCTCCCGTCCGCGCCCCCCGAAGCCGGATCGCCGCCCTGCTGGCCACCGTGCTGGTGCTGGCCGTCGCCCCCCTCGCGACGGTCGGCACCCAGCAGGCGTCCGCCCTGGACAACGGGGTGGCCCTCACCCCGCCGATGGGCTGGAACACCTGGAACTCGTTCGGCTGCGACATCAGCGAGCAGCTCATCCGCAGCTCCGCCGACGCCCTCGTCACCTCCGGGATGAAGGACGCGGGCTACGACACCGTGGTGGTCGACGACTGCTGGTTCGACCCACAGCGCGACGCCCAGGGCAACCTGCGCGGCGACGCCACCCGCTTCCCGAGCGGAATGAAGGCCCTCGGCGACCACCTGCACGGCAAGGGTCTGAAGTTCGGCATCTACCAGGTGCCCACCGACCGCACCTGCGCGCAGCGCAACAACGCCTACCCCGGGTCCACCGGCAGCCGGGGACACGAGCGGCAGGACGCGAACAGCTTCGCCGCCTGGGGCGTCGACTACTTGAAGTACGACTGGTGTTCCCCGGCGGGCACCCTCGACGAGCAGATCGCCGCCTTCACGGCGATGCGCGACGCCCTGCACGACACCGGCCGCCCGATCGTCTACAGCATCAACCCCAACAGCTACCACCCGGCCAAGACCGGGGCCACCTACGACTGGTCGGCCGTCGCCAACCTGTGGCGCACCACCGAGGACATCTCCTCCAGCTGGGACAAGCACAAGACGACCAACAGCTACAGCATGGGCGTCATGGACATCGTCCACTTCAACGGCTTCCTCGGACGTCAGGCGGGCCCGGGCCACTGGAACGACCCGGACATGATGGAGGTCGGGGTGCCCGGCATGACCGAGGGCGAGTACCGCTCGCACTTCAGCCTGTGGGCGCAGATGGCCGCTCCGCTGATCGCGGGCAACAAGCTCGCCTCGATGACCCCCGCCGTCCGGGACATCCTCACCAACCGCGCGGTGATCCGGGTCGACCAGGACGCTCTGGGCCGGGCGGCCCGGATCGTGGCCGACTCCGACACCGAACTGGTGACCGTCCGCGAACTGGCGGGCGGGGACCGGTCGGTGACACTCACCAACACGGGCGCCGGCACCGCCACGGTGACCACCGGTGCCGCCGAGCTCGGCATCGCCGGGGCACCCTCCTACGCCGTCACCGACCTGTGGACCGGGGCGTCCACGACCACCACCGGCGCCCTCTCCGCCACCCTCGCCCCGCACGCGACCGCGATGTTCCGGATCACCCCGAACGGTGCGGTCGGCACCGTCCAGCCGGCACCGGCCGACGGCACCTACGAGATCGCCGCGACCGGGCCCGGGCAGGTGATGGACGACCCCGGCTCGTCCACGGCGTCCGGCAAGCAGATGATCACCTGGAGCCGCAACCGGGCCGCCAACCAGCGCTGGATCCTCACCGCCGGCGCCGACGGGACGTACGCCCTCCGGAACAAGGCCTCCGGCCTGTGCCTCGACGTCTACAACGGCGACACGACGGCCGGTACGGCCGTCATCCAGTGGACCTGTGACGCCGGCAAGTCCAACCAGAGGTTCGGCCTGACGCCGGCCGGCGCCGCCGGTTACAACCTGGTCGCCCGCAACAGCGGCCTCGCGGTCACCCCCTCCGGCACCACCGACAACTCCGCCCTCACCCAGCAGCCCCTCACCGCGGCCCGGCCCTGGACTTTCACCCGCACCAACTGAGGCCGGGTCCGCGCACCGCCACGACCGCCCCGGCCCCTGCGGGCCGCCGCAACGGGCTCCGCGACGGCCACCCGGACCGACACCGGGAGGTGACCCTTGCGGAGCCCGAAGTGCGGCTGCCGGACGACGAGACGGGGGAGCGGAGGGGGAACGGCCGGCTCAGGTCAGGATCTTGGCCTTGGCCTGCGCGAACTCCTCCTCCGTGATCTGGCCGCTCGTCCGCAGTTCGGTGAGCTTGGCGAGCTGATCGGCGGTGGAGGCCTGGTCCGAGCCGGTCGCCGTCTCGCGGACGTACGCGCGGAACTGCTCCTCGTTCTTCTGCGCCTTGCGCATCTCGCGTTCGCCCATGCCGCGTCCGCGGGCGATGAGGTACACGAAGACGCCCAGGAAGGGCAACAGGATCAGGAACAGGGCCCAGCCGGCCTTCGCCCAGCCGCTCAGCGAGTCGTCGTGGAAGAGGTCGATGAGGATCCGGAACAGCAGCATGAACCAGAGGATCCACAGGAAGAACCAGCACATGGTCCAGAAGACGTTCAGCAGCGGGTAGTCGGCCGCGAGGTTCATGGCTCTGCTCTCCTGTCCCGGCACGGCCGGGGCCGCCCCGAGTCGATGGTCCGGTTGGGGCGGCGGGCGACTGCGCGGCAGGAGGCACCGGCACCCGACGGGGTGCCCGACCTCGCCCACGGCGCCCGGTCCTGTCGACGGGACGGCCGATCCGGCATCGTCACCGAGGGCGGCGCCGGTATGCGCTCACTCATGCCCTCATGCTGCGCGCGCCACCCCGCACACGCATCCGAACGCCGCCCGCCGCAGGCCGCGGGCCGGCTCGCCGGGCCGGACAGCGGTGCGGGATCCCGGGCCGCAGAAGGGCGGGAGGGGGTCGGGGCGCCTCCCGTGCATACGGCCGTCCGGGTGATGGAGCAGGGTCCCGCGCCCGCGTTCCGCCCGCCCGTCCGCCCCGGCTGGGACCCGGGAGCCCTGAGCGTCGAGCCCCGGACGGCACCCGGCCCGGTGGGCGGCGCGGTACAGGACCGCGCCGCCCACCGGGCTCATCGGGGGGACGGTGCTCAGGCCGCGGGGCCGTCCAGCTCGGAGTCCGGGACCCACGAGCCGTGGATGCCGGCCGTCACCCGCCGGGGCAGGTGGACGGTGGCGACCGTGTCGAGGTCGGACGCGTTCAGCACCAGCAGCTGCGAGGCGTCCTGCTTGAGGTCGGAGACGACGGTGAGCAGGTAGCCGTCGTCCTCGGCGGTGCCCCCGGCGGCGGGGACGAACACGGCCTCGCCGGGCAGCCGGGCGTCGCCGACCTGGTTGATCCGGCGGGCGCCGGTGGCGCGGTCGTACTTCACGACGCCGTAGCCGCCGAAGCCCTTCTCGTCCGGGAAGGAGATGGCGTACTGGTAGCGGTTCTCGGAGCCGAGGTACTGCTCGTTGAGGGTCGGGAACTCCACCGCGAGGTCGTCGATGATCTGCTCGTCGACACTGCCGGCCGCCAGGTCGACCACCCAGCGACGGGTGTAGGAGCGGGTGTTGGGCTCGGAGCCGCGGCCCGGAGCGCCGACCCACCAGTTCCAGGACAGCCGGAAGCCCTCGCGGTCCACGGTCGGGCCCTCCAGGACGATCCGGCCCTGGTTGTCCTCGTAGGCGTTCGAGACGTGCAGCATGTTGCCCGGCTCGATCGCGAACCACCGCACCCGCCCGGTGCCGTCGGCGCCGCGCGGCATGACGCCGATCCGGGAGGGCTGGGTGTCGCTCCAGCCGTACGGGATGCCGGAGTGCTCGTTCGGGTCGAAGGTGACGTTGCCCTCGACGAAGACCACGTGCCGGCGGGTGATCGCGAAGTCGTGCTTGAGCGAGGCGGTGGCGCCGGGGATCTCGGCGCTGTGCACGATCTGCCCCTTGGCGTCCGCGACGTGGTAGGTCAGGAACGGCGGGAACGGCGAGGAGCCGAAGAAGTGCAGCTCACCGGTGACCGGGTCCTCCTTGGGGTGCGCGGTCATCGCGGTGCGCAGCTTGCCGTCGAAGTCGAAGGCACCGACGGTGCCGAGGTCCCGGTCGAGCTCGAACGGCAGGTTCGCCTCGCACAGGGCGAGCAGCCGGCCGCCGTGCTCGATGATGTGCGTGCCGGCGGTGGAGGCGCTCAGGTCGGGGCCGCGCTCGGTCATGTACGGCGCGCCGTCCAGGGCGGGGGTGTGCACCCAGCGGTTGCGGTACCACTCGGCGCGGCCCTCGCGCAGTCGGACGCCGTGCACCATGCCGCTGCCCTTGAACCAGTGCGTCGGGGTGACGCCGGGCTTCGGGTTGTGGCCGTTGCGGAGCAGCCGGCCGTTGAGCTCCGCGGGCAGGGTGCCCTCGACGGTGAGCCCGGTGGCGGTGATCTCGTCGGCGACGGGGGCGTAGTGGCCGGTCAGGTAGGGCTTCTGCTCAGGGGTCATGACGGTCTTCCGTTCTGTGCGTTCTCTTCGACGGATCTGAACTGGTTCAACTGAGATGTCGTCAGGCCGACTGCTCAGAGCGGGACTTGAGCTGACCGAGCCAGCTCTCCAGGGAGGCGTGGAGCGCCGTGCGCAGGTCCTCTGCCGCGGCCTCGACCGGTGCGCCGCTCCAGGACTCCTCGGTGCGGACGATGACGTGGTCGCCGCTCTGCTCGAAGGTCCAGACGTGGATGCCGGTGATGCCCGCGGCGGGGCCGCCCCACACGATCCGCTCGCCGGGGATCAGCTCGACGACGGTGGAGGTGATGTCCAGCCCGTGGGTGCGCCAGCTGAAGGAGCTGCCGAGCCCCAGCGGGCCGACCGGTCCGGTCTGCTCGATGTCGGCGTTCCAGGTGGGCCAGGCCTCGATGTCGGTGTGCAGCGCCCACACCGTGTCGAGCGGGGCCTCGATCCTGGTGCTCAGGCGGACGACGGCGGGGGCGGTCTCGTCGATGGTGACCATGGGGGTGCTTCCTCTTCTGCTGGGTCAGGTGCCGGTGGTCTGCAGGGGAGAGACCGGTTCGGCGGTGGTCGTGCCGGTGGTGCTGGTGTTGGTGGTCTCGGTAGTGCTGGTGGTCTCGGTGGTAGGGGTGGTCTCGGTGGTGTGGGTGGTTTCGGCGGCCGGGGCCGAGGCCGGGGCCGGTCGGCGTCCGGAGCCGCGGGTGAGCAGCGGCGCGAGGACCGCGGTGGTGAGGAGGATCGCGCCCGACACGGCGAAGGCGGCCCGGTATCCGGAGGTCAGGGCCTCCAGGTGGGGTGTGCGCCCGTCGGCGTGCGCGGTGACGGAGCCGGCCAGGGTGGTCAGCGCGGCGAGACCGATCACGCCGCCGACCTGGCGGGTGGTGTTCACCAGCCCGCCGGCCAGCCCGGCGTCCTGCGGGGGGACGCCCTCGACGGACAGGGCGGTCAGCTGGACGAAGGCGACGCCCAGGCCCAGGCCGATCAGGCTGATCGGGCCGAGGAGGTCGGTGAGGTAGCTGCCGTGGGCGTCGATCCGGGACAGCCACAGCATGCCGGCGGCCTCGGTGAGCAGGGCGGCGGTGACGGTGGTCCGTGCGCCGATCCGCGCGGCGACCCGCGGCGCCACGGTGGCGCCGATCATGTTGGCCGCGGCGAAGGCGAGTTGACCCACGCCCGTGGGCAGCGGATCCATGCCCAGGACCTGCTGCTGGTAGAGCGACAGGAAGACGAACAGCGCGATCCACACCGAGCCCAGCAGCGCCATCAGCAGGTTGCCCGCGACGACCCGGCCGGTACCGAACAGCCGTGGCGGCACCAGTGCGTTCGGCCGGCTGCGTTCGATCGCCACGAAGGCGACGAACAGCACCGCCGCACCGAGGAGGGCGCCCAGCACCCGGGCGTCGGTCCAGCCTGCGCCGCGTGCGGTGGTCAGGCCCCAGGCCAGGCCGGTCAGGGAGAGGGTGATCGCGACGGTACCGAGCAGGTCGAACCGTCCCGCCGAGCGGCCGGCGGCCCGCGGCACGAGCACCGCCACGGCGACCAGCACCAGCACCGTTCCGATCGCGACGGCGTGGAAGATCCAGGGCCAGCCCCACGCCTGGGTGAGCACGCCGCCGAGCAGGACACCGCACGCCCCGCCCGCGCCGGAGACCGCGCCCCACACCCCCAGCGCCCGGCCGCGCCGGGGGCCGGCGGGGAACAGGTCCATGGTCAGTGCGAGCGCGGCCGGGGCGACGGCGGCGGCACCGAAGCCCTGGACGGTCCGGGCGGCGATCAGCGCACCGGCCGAGCCGGCCAGCCCGGCGGCCACCGAGGCCGCCGCGAACACGGCGAGACCGCTCAGCAGCACCGGCCGGCGCCCGAGCAGGTCCGCCGCCCGGCCACCGGCCAGCAGCAGTGCGCCGAAGGCCAGGCTGTAGGCGTTGACCACCCAGGTGGTCCCGCTGTCCGACAGCCCCACCCCGGAACGGATCTGGGGCAGCGCCACGTTCACGATCGACGTGGCGACCATGACGGTGAACTGACCCGCGGCGAGCGCCGCGAGCACGGCACCCGGCCGAGCGGTGCGCGGCAACGGGCCGGTCCCGGTACGTCGTTGGAGGTTCATGACGCACAGATTGCTGCCGGACGCTGTCCACTTTCCAGACCGGACAGCCGCCCGGGCCTGTCCGCTCCTGTCCGCTCCGGTCCATCACACGCGGGCGCGTCGGCTGCCCGGCTCGGGCGGTTCCCACGTCGTGGGGAGCGTGCTTCGCGAACGAGGTGCGCGGCGCTCACCGGTCACGATGCGGTCCGCCCTCACCCGCCGTCGCCGAGCCCGGTGGGGAGGGGGTCGGCGAGGAGGGTGGCGATGTTGCCGACCTGCCAGATGTAGCGGCTCATGACCATGCCGACGATCTGGGTCGCGACGAGGCCGGCCCGCAGGTTGCGTTCGGCAGCGGCGGCGACGGCCGTGTCGCGCGTTCTCGGCGAATGAACGGAGCAGCCTCCCTTGACCGCCGCGCCGCCCCCACCGGCACCGTCCGACCCGCCGCCGGCCGGCTCCCCGCCCTGGTGGGCTGGGGGAGTCCGGAGCTGCTGGAACACCTTCTCCCGCGCCGGGCCACCGCCATCTGGACCGGGCTCGCGATCCTCGTGCTGGTCGCCGGCCTTCCCTACGACGGAACCGGCGTCACCACCACGGACCAGTTCCTGCCGGCCGGGATGCACCTGATCGCCGGCGCCGCCGTGATCCCCGCCTTCGTGATCACCTCACGGCGCCGCCGCTCCTGAACCCCGGCCCGCCGGCGCCACCCTTCCACCTCCACACCCGCGATGACGGGGTGTTCCTCCTCCGGGGCGAGGCGCTCCTGTGGGTCGGAACGCCGGAGACCCGGCCACCGGGGCGGTTCCTACGGGCCGACCGGCCCGGCCCGTGGGGACCGTGCGGCCCTCGTGCCGCCGGCCACGAGCGCGGGACGATGAAGGTGGATGAAGGTGACCGGCGACCTGCCGGCCCCCGGCCTTGGTCGGCCCGCCGTGTCGCCGGTGCCCGGTGCCCGTGGTGCCGCGCCCCCGCAGTGACCGGCCGACGAAGGCACCCGGTGGAACGGGAGACAGGTGAGAGGCCATGCAGGCAGTGATCGTCTACGAGAGCATGTACGGCAACACCGGAGCGATCGCCGAGGCCATCGCCGAAGGTGTCCACGAGGCGGAGCCGGAGGCGTCGGTGAGCTGCCTCACCGCCGCCGAGGCGGGAACGGACGTGACCGGGGCGGCCGACCTGCTCGTGGTCGGAGGCCCGACCCACATGCACGGGATGTCCTCGGGTCTGAGCCGCAGGCTCGCGCAGTCGCACCAGGCGCAGTCCTCGCCCGAGGCCGCGGCGGGCACCGAAGGGCCGGGGCTGCGTTCCTGGTTCCACGACCTGCCCAGGACCGAACCCGGAACCCACGCCGCAGCCTTCGACACCCGCGCCGACACCCGGATGAGCGGCGGCGCCGCCAACGGGATCGCCCACCGGCTCTCCCAGCACCACTACGACGTGGTGGCGGAGCCCGAGGGCTTCGTCGTCGAGGACGCCGAGGGCCCGCTCCGCGCCGGTGAGATCGACCGGGCCAAGGCCTGGGGAGCGAGCCTCGTCTGACCGGGAGGTCCACGCCGGGCCGAGGACCTCACCCCGGCCGGGACCTCACCCCCGGCCGGGGGATCACCGGTCACCGGATCACCGGTCACCCGCCTGCGGCCGGCGGCTCTGCCGCGTGCCCGGTGCGGTCGGTGACCGACACGACGCCGTCCACCGACCGGCACAGCCGCAGCACGATCGCCGCGATGTGCGGGGGCCCGATCGAGCCGCTGAGGACGACCCGGCCCTGCTCGACCTCCACCCCGGTGGTGGCCGGGCTCACCCCCTCGATCCGGTCGAGGACCTCCTCGACGACGTCCCGCCGGATCGCCCGGTCGTCGCGGAGGAAGACCCGGAGGAGGTCGCTGCGGCTGACCACACCGACGAGCCGCCCTTCCGCGTCCACCACGGGCAGCCGCTTGACGCGGTGACCGGACATCAGGCGGGCCGCGGCCACCACGCTCGTACCGGGTGTGGCGCAGAGGGCGGGGCGGGCCATCAACTGCTCGGCGGTGGACGCCCCGGTGTGGTCCGGTCCTCCGGCCGGCGGCGGGGGGAAGAGACGTGACGGGTCCTCCTGGGCGGACTGCGTGCGCAGCAGGTCCGCCTCCGAGACGATGCCCACCGGCCGGTCGTCGCCGTCCACCACCGGGACGGCGGAGATGCCGAACTCGGCCAGCAGGCCGACGATCTCCCGGAAACCCGTGCCCGGTGCCACCCGTACGACGTCGTGGGTCATCACGTCACCCACGGTGCGGTGCATCAGCACGGCGACGTCCCGCGCGGGCGCCGATCGGGCGCGGCCGGCGGGTCACGGGTGCCGGACCGCGGGCGCGGGGTGCCCGCCCGACGTGCGCCGTGCGCGGGTGCGTCCCGGTGCCGCTGGTGCCGGTCATGGCCAGCTCCGTTCCCTGAGGTGCGTTCTCCGGAGCCGTCTCGTCGGAGCCGTCTCGTCGTTCCGGCCCCCGCCCCCATCGTGCTCCCCGCCCGGGGGCCGGGGAGTGGGCCCACCGGCCCTGACCGCGGGCCGGACGGCCCGATCGGTCAGCTCGCGCCGTCGGCAGCGCCCTGGTGCTGCGCGAGCCGGGCCACGATCCGCTCGGCCAGCCGCTCCACGGCAGCCCGGACCGGGGCCGACAGGCCCGTGCCGGGGGAGCAGTCGGCCCCCTCCACCGCGTAGACGACCAGTCTGCGCGGCAGCCGGTCCAGTTCGCGGGCGAGCTCGACGGCGTCGCCGAGGCCCAGCCCGTGGGAGCTGGCCGCGCCCTCGGAGCGCGCGAGGGGCCCGCCGGACAGTTCCAGGCGGTGCACCCGGCCGGGCTGCCCGGGGTGGGCGTGCGCCGCGTCCACGACGACGGCGAGCTCCGCCCCGTCCCAGTGGGAGATCAGCCGGGCGGGGTCGCCGTCGCACACCACGAGGGCGGGCCGGCCCGGCAACGGCATGCGCCCGGCCCGTTCCGCCAGCAGGGCGACCACGGCCCAGCCGGCGCCGTCGTCACGCCGGTACTCGTTGCCGACGCCGATCACGGTGACGCGCGCGGTGCTGTCCACCCCGCCTGCCCTTCCCGCCCGCACGGCCCGCCATCCCCGCCGGGCGCCGTACCGGCCCGTTCGAGGCGGGGGACGGGGCCACCTGGACCACCCCGGGCCGCCGCGCCGCGCCCGCTGCCGCCGGGCTCCCCATACTGGGCAGCACGGTGGCATCGGCCGGGGAGGTGTGATGGCGACGGACGACAGCGGTCGGGCGGTGCTCGACAAGGACGGCCTGGACGCCCTGGTCGCGGTCCTGGCCGGCCGGGGCCGGACGGTCGTCGGCCCGACCGTCCGCGACGGGGCGATCGTGCTGGCCGAGCTCTCCGGCGGAGCGGACCTGCCCTACGGCTGGGGGGTCGAGCTGGAAGCCGGTACGTACCGGCTGCGGGCCCGCGAGGACGGCGCCGCCTTCGCGCACAGCGCGGGGCCCCAGTCCTGGAAGACCTTCCTGCATCCGCCGCGGGTCCGGGAGTGGAGCGCCGACCGCACCGCCGACGGTGACCTGGTGGTGACCGAGGACGACAGCACGCCCCCGTCGTACGCGTTCCTCGGGGTGCGCCCCTGCGACCTGCGGGCCATCGCGATCCAGGACCGGGTGCTCACCGGCGGCCGGTACACCGACCCGTCCTACCGGGGACGCCGCGAACGGGCCTTCCTGGTGGCGGTGGAGTGCACCGACCCCGGTGCCACCTGCTTCTGCGTGTCCATGGGGACCGGGCCGGCCGCGGGACCGGGGTACGACCTGGCGCTGACCGAGGTGGTGGACGCCGGTGGCCATCGCTTCCTGGTCCGCGCGGGGAGCGAGGAGGGCGCGTCGGTGCTGGCCGAGCTCCCGCGGCGCCCCGCCGATGCCGGGACCGAGGCCGCCGCCCGCGACCGGGTCGCGGACGCCGCGGACCGGATGGGCCGCAGCATGCCACCGGTGGACCTGCGGGCGCTGATGCGCGAGACCCTCACCGCCGAGCGCTGGGACGACGTCGCCGCCCGCTGCCTGACCTGCGGCAACTGCACCATGGTCTGCCCGACCTGCTTCTGCACCTCGGCGGAGGACGTCACGGACCTGACCGGCGACCACGCCGAGCGCTGGCGGCGCTGGGAGTCCTGCTTCGACCTCGACTTCACCCACCTGCCACCCGGCCCGGTCCGGCAGTCGCCGCGCAGTCGCTACCGCCAGTGGGCCACCCACAAGCTCGGCACCTGGTTCGACCAGTTCGGCAGCTCGGGATGCGTCGGCTGCGGCCGCTGCATCGTGTGGTGCCCCGTCGGCATCGACATCACCGAGGAGGCCCACGCGCTCGACCGGGAGAGGGCCGGCGGGCCCCGGACGGCCGGGGAGGCGGACCCGTCGTGACCGCACCGCAGCACGGCTTCCTCACCGCCCTGGCACCGGCCCACCGCGACCGGCTGGCCGCGCTCGCCCGCGAGGTCCCGATCCCCGCGGGCGCCCGGATCTTCGAGGAGGGCGGCCCGGCCGACCGGTTCTGGATCGTCCGCTCCGGAGGCGTTGCACTGGACGTCCACATCCCGGGCCGGCCGCCGGCCGTCGTGGAGACCCTCGGCGAGGGCGACCTGCTCGGCTGGTCCTGGCTGTTTGCGCCCTACCGGTGGCACCTGGGCGCCCGGGCACGCGGTGAGGTACGGGCCGCGGAGTTCGACGCCGGACGCGTCCGTGCCGCCTGCGCGCAGGACCCGGCGTTCGGCCTGGCGGTGACCGCCCTCGTCGCCGAGGTGATCGCCCACCGGCTGCAGGCGACCAGGACCCGCCTGCTGGACCTCTACGGACTGCCCGGCGCGGCGACCGGCGGAGCAGCGGGATGACGGCGCCCGCGGCGGTGTCGCGCCCGGCCGCGCTCCCGGTGCCGTACCGGGTCGCCGTCCGTACGGCAGAGGCACCGGACACCGCCACGATCGTGCTGGAACCCGTTCGAGCGGCTCTGCCGCCCTTCGCGCCGGGGCAGTTCGCGATGGTGTACGCGTTCGGCGTCGGCGACGTCCCGCTGTCGGTCAGCGGCATCGACGGCGACCGGCTGACGCACACCGTCCGCAGCGTCGGTGCGGTCTCCGCGGCCCTGCACGGGCTGGCGGCCGGCGACACGGTGGCGGTGCGCGGTCCGTTCGGCACCGGCTGGGAGCTGCCCGCCGCGGCCGGCCGGGACCTTCTGGTCGTCGCCGGCGGCATCGGTCTGGCGCCGCTGCGCCCGCTGGTACGCGCGGCTCTCGCCGCACCGGGGGAGTACGGGCGGCTGAACGTCCTGGTCGGCTCCCGCACACCGCGCGACCTGCTCTACGGCCCGGAGGTCCGCGCCTGGGCGGAACGGGCCCGGGTGCTGGTCACCGTCGACCGCCCCGACGGGCGGTGGGACGGGGAGGTCGGCGTCGTGACGACCCTGCTCGACCGCGCCGCCTTCGACCCGTCATCGGCGGCGGCGTTCATCTGCGGGCCCGAGCCGATGATCCGCGCCACCGCTGCGGAGCTCACCCGCCGCGGTACCCGTCCCGACCGGATCGCGGTCTCCCTGGAGCGGACCATGCACTGCGCCACCGGCCACTGCGGGCACTGCCAGCTCGGCCCCCTCCTGCTGTGCCGCGACGGCCCCGTGGTCAGCTGGACGACCGCCCGGCCCCTCCTGCTCGTCAGGGAGTTGTGACGTGAGCGGGGAACCCCGCCGGCGTCCGAGGCTCGCGGTCTGGAAGTTCGCCTCCTGCGACGGCTGCCAGCTCACCCTGCTGGACTGCGAGGACGAACTCCTCGGCCTCGCCGAGCAGGTGGAGATCGCCCACTTCCTGGAGGCCTCCAGCGCCGACGCGCCGGGCCCCTACGATCTGTCGCTCGTCGAGGGCTCGGTGACCACCGCGCAGGACGTCGAGCGCATCCACCACGTCCGCGCCGTGTCCCGGCGGCTGGTCACCATCGGCGCCTGCGCCACCGCAGGCGGCGTCCAGGCGCTGCGCAACTACGCCGACGTCGCCGAGTTCCAGGCCGCCGTCTACGCCCGCCCCGACTACGTCGCCACACTGGCCACCTCCACCCCGATCAGCGCCCACGTCCCCGTCGACTTCGAGTTGCACGGCTGCCCGATCGACCGGCGCCAGCTCCTGGAGGTGATCACCGCCCACCTCGCCGGACGGCGGCCGGACGTCCCCGCGCACAGTGTCTGCTTCGAGTGCAAGCAGCGGGGCACGGTCTGCGTGACGGTCGCTCACGGCACTCCCTGCCTCGGACCGGTCACCCACGCGGGCTGCGGTGCCATCTGCCCCACCTTCCGACGCGGCTGCTACGGCTGCTTCGGGCCGTCCGACTCCACCAACTTCCCCGCCTTCGTCCCGCTGCTGCACCGCGACGGCATGGACACCCTCGACGTGGTGCGGGTCCTACGGACCTTCAACACCGCGGCCCCCGAATTCGAGGCCGCCTCCCGGAAGGAAGAGCGACGGTGACCCACCGCGGCTCCCGAGTGCTGCACGTCGGCTCGCTCTCCCGGGTCGAGGGCGAGGGCTCGCTGTACCTGCGGGTCCGGGGCGACGAGGTCGCCGAGGCGCGACTGGCCGTCTACGAACCCCCGCGGTTCTTCGAGGCGTTCCTGCGGGGCCGCTCGTACACCGAACCGCCCGACATCACCTCCCGGATCTGCGGGATCTGCCCGATCGCCTACCAGCTGAGCGCCTGCCGGGCCGTCGAGGACGCCTGCGGAGCCGTGGTGGACGGTCAACTGGCCGCGCTGCGCCGCCTGATCTACTGCGGCGAGTGGATCGAGAGCCACACCCTGCACGTCCACCTGCTGCACGCCCCCGACTTCCACGGCTGTGACGGCGTCGTGGAACTGGCCCGCTCCCGGCGCGCGGACGTGGAGCGCGGGCTGCGGCTCAAGCAGGCCGGGAACGCGATCATCGAGCTGCTCGGCGGCCGGGCGGTCCACCCGGTCAACGTCCGCCTCGGTGGCTTCCACCGGGTGCCGACCAGAGCCGAACTGCGGCCGCTGGCAGAGCTGCTGCGCCGGGCGAGGGACGACGCCGCGCAGACCGTGCGGTGGGTGGCCGGATTCGACTTCCCCGACGCCGGATCGGACCACGACCTGCTCGCACTGGCCGAACCCGGCACCTACGCCATCGAGTCGGGCACACCGACGGTGATGGCGGCCCCGCACACCGCCGGACTGCCCGCGGCGAGCCCGCACGCGCTGCCCACCCGCACGTTCGGCGTCCGCGAGTTCGGCGACCACGTGGTGGAGACCCAGGTCCCGCACTCCACCGCGCTGCACGCCCGGCTGGACGGCCGCCGCCACCTGACCGGCCCGCTGGCCCGGTACGCCATCAGCGGACACCGGCTCTCCCCGCTGGCCATCCAGGCCGCTCAGGACGCCGGACTCGGCGACCCCCGGCAGGGCGCGGTCTGCCGGAACCCCTACCGCAGCATCGTCGTCCGGGCGGTCGAGGTGCTGTACGCCGTGGACGAGGCCCTGCGCCTCATCGACGCCTACGAGCCGCCGCCGCACCCCCACGTCGAGGTGCCCCCGCGTGCCGGCACCGGCCACGGTGCCACCGAGGCGCCGCGCGGCCTGCTCTACCACCGTTACCGTCTGGACGCGCGGGGGGACGTCACCGAGGCGGTGCTGGTCCCGCCGACCGCCCAGAACCAGGACGCGATCGAGGAGGACCTGCGCCGCACCGTCGAGGACGGTCTGAGGACGGGCAGGCCCACCGACGCCGAGCTGACCGTCCGGTGCGAACGGGCCATCCGCAACCACGATCCGTGCATCTCCTGCTCCACCCACTTCCTCGACCTCACCGTGGACCGGGACGGCAGCGCCGGCTGAGGGCGCCGGCCGTGCGGCCGGGGGCTCAGGCGTCCGCGGGCCCGGCCGGTCGGGGCACGGTGACGACCGGACAGCGGGCGCGGTGCAGCAGGCCGTGCGGGACCGAGCCGAGCCGCATGCCGGTGAAACCGCCGTGCCCCCGGCGTCCGACCACGACGGCGAGGGCGTGGTCCGAGGCCCCGGCCAGTTCCTCCACGGGGTGGCCCCGGATCACCTCGTGGGTCAGGGACACGTCGGGGTAGCGGTCGGCGTGGCCGGCGGTGGTCTCGGCCAGCAGCAGCCGCAGCGTCCGGAGGGCCGATTCCTCGTCGACCCGGGCGATCAGCTGCGACTGCCACACCCAGACGGCGTGCAGGGCGGCGCCCCGCCGGGCCGCCAGGTCGAAGGCGAAGCCGGTCGCCGTGGCCGACGACGGACTGCCGTCCACGCCCACCACGAGGTGGGGAGGGCCTTCGCCGATGTGTTCGGGCTCGCGTACGACCACCACCGGGCAGGAGGCCTGCGCACTGACCGGGACGGCCACCGAGAAGGCGCTGAGGTACTCCTCCGCCCGGGAGAGCCGGCGCGACCCGACCACCACGAGCTCGGCGTGCCGCGACTCCTGGCACAGCACCTGGCCCGGGTTGCCGTCCACCAGGGCGGTGGTCGCCGCCAGCCCGGGACGCCGCTCGCCCGCCAAGGCCGTGGCCCGGTCGAGCGCCCGGGCGCCGTCGCGGTGGAGTTCCCCGTGGGGACGCCGCTCGGCGCGGTGCGGACCGGCGGAGGGCCGCGGTACGGCGTGGACCAGCAGCAGCGGCAGTCCCCGGCGGTCCGCCTCGTCCGCGGCCCAGGAGGTGGCGAGCCGGCCCGGGCCCTCGGCGTCGACGCCGAGAACGATCGGGCGGCGTGTGCTGACGGATGCCATGGCTCCTCCACCGGTGGTCGCGGCGGCGGCCCGTCGCGTCCCGGGCCCGTACGAACCGTAGGCAGCGGCCCGTCCCGGGCGGGAGGGCCGAGTGGCCCCACCACGCCGGGCCGGATTCCGGCCCGGCGCTGCCGAACTTCACTGGCGGACCGGGCGCCGGGAGTGCAGCGTGGGAGGTGACCGGATGGAAATGAGGTGGTTGCTCGTGACCGGGAACGGTTCGACCCCCCGTGTCGTGGTCGGCGTCGACGGCTCGCCCTCGTCACAGGCGGCGCTGCGCTGGGCGATGCGGCAGGCGGCCCTGATCGGCGCGACGGTGGACGCGGTGGGTGCGTGGGAGGCCACCCCGCTCTTCGCCGGGCCCACCGTCGTCGACCCCACGCTGGAGGCGGAGACGGCTCGTCGCCGGTTCGACCAGGAGATCGACGAGGTGCTGGGGGACACGCGGCCGGTCGAGGTGCGCGAGAGGCTGGTGCGCGGCAACCCGGCCGACGTCCTGCTGGAAGCGGCCGCCGGTGCCGAGATCCTGGTCGTCGGCAGCCGTGGTCACGGAACCTTCGCCCGGGCCCTGCTGGGCTCGGTGAGCGCGCGGTGCGCGATGCACGCGCCCTGCCCCGTGGTGATCGTCCGCCCGCCCGGCTGACCGCGGGACCGCCACCGGCGCCGGGATCAGAGCGAGAAGCGGTGGCTCTCGCCGGGCCGGACGGTCGTCGTCGAACCCCGGAAGCCGATCCGCACGGGATCCTCGGGGCCCTCGGGAAGGCGGACCGTGACGGTGTGCCGGTCGACGGAGACCGTGATGCCCCAGTGGCCGCGGTAGCGGAGGTCCAGCTCGATCCGGCCGATCGCCGACGGCAGCCGGGGGGCCAGCCAGAGCGTGTCCTGACGGATCTCCAGGCCGGTGTAGCAGCGCTGCAGCAGGTCGACGGTACCGGCCATCGCGCCGAGGTGGATGCCCTCGGCGGTGGTACCTCCCTGCACGTCGGTCAGGTCACCGTCGAGGGCGTCGCGGAAGAACCGCCAGGAGGCGAGGCGGTCGGTCCTGGTGAGGACCCAGGCGTGCACCACGGCGCTGAGCGTCGAGCCGTGCACGGTGCGCCGCAGGTAGTGGTCGGTCGTCCGGTGCAGCAGTTCGTGGCCGGCCGGGTACCCGAGCCGGCGCAGCAGGCCGCGGACCTCGCGCGCCGAGAACAGGTAGAAGAGCATCAGGACGTCCGCCTGCTTGGACGCCTTGTAGCGGTTGACCGTGTCGCCCTCGGCCTCCAGGATCCGGTCCAGGCGGCGCAGGTCCGGGTACCGCCGCCGGTAGGCCTGCCAGTCGAGTTCCGCCAGCCGCTCGTAGCCCTCGAACTGGCTGAGCACGCCGTCGTGGAACGGCACGTGGAGGCGGCGGCTCACCTCCTGCCAGCGGTCGAGCTCGTCGCGGTCCAGGGCCAGCCTCTCCAGAAGTTCCGCGCGCCGGTAGCCGGGCAGCAGTTCGACCGCGTCGAGGCCGCGGGCGAGCACCCAGGAAGCGAGCACGTTGGTGTACGTGTTGTCGTCGAGCCCGGGCCGCTCCGACCAGGGGTAGGCGTCGTGGTACTCGTCCGGCCCGAGCACGCCGCGGATCGAGTACCGCCCGCGCCGTGGGTCGTACGAAGCCGCGGACGACCAGAAGCGGGCGACCTCCAGCAGCGTCTCGGCGCCGGTGGCGGCCAGGAAGTCCACGTCACCGGTGGCCTCGTAGTGCTGCCAGACGTTGTACGCCACCGCCGAGCCGACGTGCCGCTGGAGGTGGCTGTGGTCGGGCAGCCAGCGGCCGGACAGCGGGTTGAGATGCAGCCGCTGCGACTCCTCCCGGCCGTCCGAGGCGCTCTGCCAGGGGTACATCGCGCCGCGCAGGCCGGCTGCCCGGGCGGCCTGCCGGGCGGCGTCCAGACGGCGGTGACGGTAGCGCAGCACGGCCCTGGCGAGCTCGGGGAAGCGCAGGTTGAGCAGTTGGAGGACGAACAGCTCGTCCCAGAAGACGTGGCCGCGGTAGGCCTCGCCGTGCAGGCCACGGGCGGGGATGCCGACATCGAGGTCGACGGAGTGCTCGGAGTAGGTCTGCAGGAGGTGGAACAGGTGCAGGCGCACGGCGCCGACGCCGTCGAAGTCCGTGTCGATCCGGCAGCGGCGCCACAGTTCCGCCCAGCGCAGCGCGTGGTCGCGGGCCAGGACGCCGAAGGCCGGCGCCTGCGCCGCCAGCGCCCGGGCGGCCCGCAGCGGAGCGCCGATCGCCGGGTCGCGGGAGGTGTACACGGCGACCGTCTTCTCCACCGTCACCGGCGATCCCCGCGTCACGTCCAGCACGAGGACCTGCGCCGCCCAGCCGTCCCGCAGCTCCTCGGTCCGGGTCGCCGGGAGAGGGGTTCCCGCCCGGTGCGGGCGGGTTCGGGCGGCGAGCGCGATCCGCAACGGCGACCCGGTCGCGGCCGCCTGGAGCCACAGCGTTCCGTCGGCGTCCGTGCCCTGCCCGTCCGGCAGCAGGTGGCGGCCGGTCAGTCCGCGGTAGCGCACGACGCCGGAGTTGGACAGCCGGGCGTCGATCCCCGAGCGGACCTCCAGCCGGCCGGACCAGTTCTCGGGGACCAACTCGGTCTCCAGCGCGACCAGGTGCGGCTGGGCCTGGCTGGCGATCCGGCGCTGCGTGAGCCTGGTCCGGCGGCCGGAGCCGTCCACCACCAGGGCGCGCCGGGTCAGCACGCCGTGACGCAGGTCCAGGTCCAGCCGCTCGGCCGTGGCGGGCCCCGCGAACCACTCGCCGCCCTCCGGCCGGAAGGTGAGCGGGAGCCAGTTGGGGCAGTTGATCAGGTCCTCGTTCTCGACGACCCGGCCACCGACCGTGGAGCGCGCGCGGTCGTAGCACCCGGCCAGGTACGTGCCGGGGTAGTGGACGCCGTCCGCCCGGCTCTCGGGAGCGGCCGCGCGGCTGACCAGGTAGCCGTTCCCCACCGCGCAGAGCACCTCCCGGACGCCTTCGTCGGCCGGGTCGAAGCCCTGGTAGCCGAGTCGCCAGGGACCGCAGCGCCCGGAGGCCCGGCGTCCCGGCCGCCCCTCCCTCACGGGGTGTCGTCCGGGGGCGTCGTCCCGGCGGCGCGGACGGCGCGTCCGGTGATCCGCCCCGGTTCGATCCGTACCCAGACGTCGCGCTCACCGCCGACCCATGGCCGGGGGTCCGCGTGCTCGCCGAGCCACCTCACGGCGTCCGCCTCGGCGACCCGGTGCGCCGGTCCGGTGACGAGGACGCTCCAGCCGGTGCCGAGGGCCTCGTCGAGCCGGTCGACCTCGAAGGCGACACGTTCGCCCACCGCGGTGGCGGCGGTGCTCGCCGCCGTGGTGCGGTACAGCACGGTGCCGTCCAGAACGCGGTAGTTGACCGGCAGGACCTGCGGACCGTCGGGCGTGGACAGCGCGACCCGGCCGACTCCACCCGGTGCCATCCGCGCCCAGCACTCCGACGGCGCCAGCTCCTCCACCACCGGGCGCGAGGACGGCCCCGCCTGTCCGGGCGGCCGGTCGAGGCCGCCGCCGAGGAGGTACCCGACCGAGGTGCCGAGCGTACCCGCGAGCACGGTGACCGTCCCCGGCTCGACGGTCGCCGGACGGGACTCCAGGTACTCGATGAAGTTGACCGTCATCCCGGCCCGCTCCGCCACCTGCTCGCGGGTGAGGCCCAGCTGTTCACGGCGGTGGGCGACACGGCGGCCGACCTCACCGGGCTCCGCGGGGCGGCTCCGGGGACGGCCGCCGCTCGTCGTGCTCATGAAGATCGTTCCTCTCCACCGTCACCCGGGCCCGGCCGGCCGCCGGGGCCTCCTCCCTTCTCATGGTCCGTCCGGCCGGACCCGGCCGCCAGGGCCGACCGGACCAGGTGGACCGGCGACGGGCCCCGTACGGGAACGGCGGTTCATCGGCGGGTCCGCCACCGACGTGCTCGGCGACCGCCCCACCCGGGCTCGCACCGCTGACCGAACGCGACCTCACCACCGTGGTGACCGAACTGCGCGGCCCCCGCTGCCGTCGGGCCGCGCCCGGGCCACCCGGCGCGGTGTCCCGGGCCGGTTCGGCCCGTGGGCGGTACCGAACGGCCCTGTGTCGACCCCCTTGTACCGGCGGACAGTTGGGGTACGGCACCACCAGCGAAGGGGTGAGGGCATGCACCACCGCAGCGTCCACGACGTGATGACCCAGGAGGTGGTCACCGCCGGGCCCGACACGCCGTTCAAGGAGGTGGCCGCGCTCTTCCACCGCAACGACATCACGGCGGTCCCGGTCGTCGACGACCGCAGGCGCCCGATCGGCATGGTCTCCGAGGCGGATCTGATCCGCAAGGAGGCCGTCCTGCCCGACACCGAGGGGTCGGCGCCCGGCCGCTGGCTGGACGCGAACGACCGGGCCCGGGCGGAGGCCGAGACGGCGGGCGGCCTGATGACCAGCCCGGCCGTCACCGCACGGGCGACGTGGTCGATCCCCGAGGCCGCCCGCGCGATGGACCGGCACCACGTGAAGCGGCTGCCCGTCGTCGACGAGGTGGGCCGGCTGGTCGGCATCGTCAGCCGTCGTGACCTGCTCCAGGTCTTCCTGCGACACGACGCGGCGATCCGCGAGGAGATCACCCACGACGTGCTCGGCCAGACCCTCTGGCTGGCCCCCGGCGACGTCCGGGTGACGGTACGGGACGGTGTGGTGACCCTCACCGGGCGGTTGCCGCGCCGGAGCATGGTCCCGATCGCGGAGCAGCTGTGCCGTGCCGTGGACGGCGTGGTCGCGGTGCACCCGACCCTCGACTGGTCCGAGGACGACACCGACGTCCGGGTGGAGCACCCCCGGGCCTACCACGCGAGCGGGTGAACGCGGCGGGAAGCGTCGGCGGGGCGACGGCGACCACAGCCGTGGGCCGCCGCCGACCCACCGGTACCCACCGGCCCGGCCGCACCGAGCCCGACCGGCCCGGGAATCGAGCCGATCGGCCCAAGCGGTGGTCCCGTGCGCGGGCGGACCGTGGGAGGTGAGGCACCAGCCTTCCCCCCCCCTCGACCGGGAGCCCGTGATGATGTACTGGAACGACCACGACATGGGCGGTTGGGGTTTCGGCCTGATGGCCATCGGCATGCTGCTGTTCCTGGGCCTGCTGGTCGTCCTGGCCGTCGCCCTCGGCCGCTACCTCGGTCAGACGCCCCGACCACGCCCGCCCGACGCGCGCCCGTCGTCGTCGCCGCCGTTGCCGTCGCCCGAACAGCTGCTCGCCGAGCGCTTCGCCCGCGGTGAGATCGACGCCGACGAGTACCGCCACCGCCTGGACACCCTGAGATCGGGTGCCACCGGGCCGGTGTCCGGCTGAATCCGGCGATCCAGGGAGCACACCATGGACATCCTCGTCCTCGACGCCGCCGCGGTGGAGCGTCTGATCGCCGCCGCGGTCGCGGCGCCCTCCATCCACAACAGCCAGCCCTGGCGCTTCCGGCTGGATCCGGACACCTCCACGATCGAGGTGCGGGCGCTCCCCGAACGCTCACTGCCGGCGACCGACCCGGACGACCGGGCGCTGCACATCTCGGTGGGGGCGGCGGTCCTCAACCTTCGGATCGCCGCCCGCCGCGCGGGCTGGGCGCCCGCGGTCCGGCTGCTTCCCGACTCGGCCGAACCCGACCTGCTGGCCGAGGTGGAGCTGACCGACCGCTCCCACGCCCGACTCGCCAGCACCGGTGAGCTGTACGACGCGATCTGGCGACGCCACACCGTCCGGACCCCGTTCACCGGGCCACCGATCCCCGCCGAGGTGCTCGACCGGCTCGCCGAGACCGCACAGGCGGAAGAAGCACTGTTGCACTTCCCGACCGGTGACGAGCGCGCGCGGCTGCTGGAGCTGACCGCGGAGGCCGAGCGCCGCAACACCACGGACCCCGTGCGCAGCTCGGAGAGCCGTCGTTGGATCCGGGGACCGGGCGCTCCGGCGTACGGGATCCCCGCTGCCGCGCTCGGTCCGCAGGACAGCGACGGCCGGATGCCGATGCGGGACTTCACCGCCATCCACCCCCAGGAGCCCCTGGCGCCGGCGCTGTTCGAGACCCGGCCGTGCATCGCCCTCCTCTCCACCCGGGGCGACGCGCCGGTGGACTGGCTCCGCGCCGGGATCGCCCTGCAGCACCTCCTGCTGGTCGCGACCGTGCACGGGGTCCGGGCGTCGCTCCTCCACCAGGCCATGGAGTGGCCGGAGCTGCGCCGGGTCGCCCGGGATCCGCAACGGGGCCCGAGCCACCCACAGGTGCTCATCCGCCTCGGCTACGGCCCGGAAGGCGCGCCGACCCCCCGACTCGCCGTCTCCGATGTCCTCGACCCCGATGTCCTCGACCCCGATGTCCTCGACCCCGACGACGGGGACCCGCGCCGGCCGTGAAGTGGTGCTCCGGGCCGTGCCCCGGCCGGTCGCGCGGGGGAGCCTGGAAGCACCCGGTCGTGGCCGGACGGGAAGGAGCGCAGGATGAAAGGGGACATCGGCGGCCGTCTGCTCGTCGAAGGCCCGACCGCCGGCGCGCCCCGCCGGGACGGTGCGGTCGTCGCCCTGCACCACGAGGTCGGCACTCCGACCCACGACGTCCGCCGGTCCGACACCGGACGGATCACCCCGGTGGTCCCCGGGCCCGGTGCCCGCGCCCACCACGTCCGGCACACCGAGCACCCGCGGACGGGGCCGACCGCCGGACGACGTCCGGGACGTGCCGGGCGTCCCGCCCGTCCATCCCGTGTCCAGTGAAGGAGAACGTCATGGCACATCCAGTGATCGTGGGGGTCGACGAGCCCGCGAGCGCAGGTGCGGCCGTCGACTGGGCGGCCGACGAGGCCCACTCCCGGGGGATACGCCTGCACCTCGTCCACGCGTGGCTCTGGGAGCCGGACCAGGCACCGGACGTGTTGGACGCGACGGCCGCCAGACTGGCGGGCGAGGAGGCCCTGCGGGTGCTGGCCGGGCGGGCCGCCGCGCGGCACCCGGGCATGGAGGTCAGCAGCGGGGTCGTGGACGCGAGTCCACGCGAAGCGCTCGTCGCCCTCAGCGCGGCGGCCGGCCTGCTCGTGGTGGGCTCACGGGGATCCGGCGGGTTCACGGGGCTGCTGGTCGGTTCCACGAGTCTGCACGTCGCCGCGCACGCCGCCTGCCCGGTCGTCGTCGTACCGGCGAACGGCGGCGGGAGGACGGACGGCGTCGCCGTCGGCGTGGAGGGGCGGGAGCCGTCCGAGGGACTGCTCGAATTCGCCTTCGACAGCGCCCGCAGGAACGGCCTGCCGCTCCGTGCGGTCCACGCCTGGAGCTACCCGCTCGTCCTCGGGCCCGGCCACGCGCTCCCGCCCGTGTACGAGTCGGGTCACGTCGCCGCGGAGGAGCAGCGGCTCCTCGCCGAGATCATGGCCGGTTGGCAGCAGAAGTACCCCGAGGTCCCGGTCGAGGAGGACGCCGTGCGGTCCGGGCCCGCGCATCACCTCGTGGCCCTGTCGAGGACGCATCGACTCGTCGTCGTGGGCCGTCACGGCAAGCCGGAGGGCCCCATCGGCCGCCTGGGGTCCGTCAGCCAGGCCGTCGTCCAGCACGGCCACTGCCCGGTCGCCGTCGTCCCCTCCGTCTGATCACCGGCCACCGCGGCGGTACGGCAGGGAGGTTCGCCGATCGGCGGGGAGGGGGACCGCTCCGGCGGTCAGGGGTCCGTGCCGTCTCCGCGGGCGGCTCGCCAGGCGTGGTACGCCTCCACCGCGGTGGGCAGGGTGGGGTAGATCCGCTCGGGGCCGATGGTGTCGGTCAGGCCGTACGCGTCCAGGTCGGCGCGCAGGTCCTGCTTCACCCGTGCCAGGGCGAAGACGATCCCGCGGCGGACCAGTTCACGGCGCAGGGTCTCGACCGAGTCCAGCGCGGTGATGTCGACCTCGACGTTGGCCTCGGTGTTGAGGACGAACCACCGCACCGAGCTGGTCTCGTCGGCGACGGCCGCCAGGGCCCGGCTGCGGAAGTTCTCGGCGTTGGCGAAGAACAGCGGTGAGTCGTAGCGGTACACCACCAGCCCGGGGACGGTACGGGCCCGGGGGTGGTCGTCGACGTCGTGCATGCCGGCCAGGCCGGGTACCAGCCCCTGGACCGCGTCGTGCGGCCTTGCCACCCGGCTCAGCAGCTCGGCCACCGACAGCCCCACGGCCACCAGCACCCCGTACAGGATGTCCAGGGCGAGGACACCGACCAGGCAGGCGATCGCCAGGAGCAGCTCACGGCGGCGGAAGGACGCCAGCCGGCGGAAGCCCGACACGTCGATCAACCGGACGGCGGCGAACAGGACCAGGGCGCCGAGCACGGCCACCGGGAGGTGTTCCAGCAACGGGCCGAGGAAGAGCAGGACCGCCAGGACGCACGCACCGGCGGCGAGCCCGTAGACCTGGGTGCGACCGCCGGCCGACCGGGCGAGAGCGGTACGGCTGGCACTGCTGCTCACCGGGAAGCCGGACAGCAGGCCGGCGCCGAGGTTCGCGGCGCCCAGCGCGAACAGCTCCTGGTCGGCGTCGAGCTGATCGTCGCTGCGGCCGGACGTGAAGGCGCGCGCGGTGAGGACCATGTCGGTGTAGCCGACCAGGAGGACTCCGGCGGCGGGCGCTGCCAGCCGGCCCAGCTCACTCGGGTCCGGAGGGGAGAAGGCGGGTAGTCCCCCGGGGATCGCCCCGATCGTGTCGATGCCGTGCTGTTCCAGGCCGAGAGCCGCCACCACGGCGATGCCGAGCACCACGACCAGGAGAGGGCCGGGCGCCCGCGGCAGGAAGTGCGCCACGGCGAACAGCAGGACCAGGGCGGCGGCGCTGACCACCACGGTCGCCGTGCTCCCCTCGGGCAGGTGCCGGAGGAAGGAACCGACCTGCGGGAGGAATCGATCGCCCTCCACCGGTACGCCGGTGAGCTTCGGCAGCTGATCGGCCATCATGCTCAGGGCGACGCCTGCCAGGTAGCCGATCAGAACGGGCTTCGAGAGCAGGTCGGCGACGAAGCCGAGCCGTGCCGCCCACGAGAGGAGGCACAGCCCGCCGACCACGACGGCGAGTGTCGCGGCAAGTACGGCGTAGCGCCCGGCGTCACCACCCGCGAGCGGGCCGACCACGGTGGCCGTCATCAGCGCGGTGGTCGACTCGGGTCCGACCGAGAGCAGCCGGGACGAGCCGAGGAAGGCGTACAGCGGGATCGCCGGCAGGATCGCCCACAGGCCTGCCACCGGCGGCAGCCCCGCGACACCGGCGTACGCCATCACCTGCGGCACCAGGTAGGCCGCGACCGTCACGCCGGCCACCAGGTCGCCGCGCAGCCGGTCGCGCCGGTAGCCCCTGAGCACGGTCAGGCCGGGTACCGCCGGTACGAAGCGGTGTCCTCGCGGGCCGGGGACGTCGGTGTGCCGTGCCATGGCGCTCCTTTCACCGTCGGGGCTCAGCATGCCGCCGGACGGCGCACGGCCGCGCGACGTACGGCCGGCGTGTCCGCCGTGGCCACCACCGCTCGCGCCCGCCGGGGCTCCGGAACGGGACTTCATCGGGTTGTCATCGGCCGCTGCCACTGTCGTCGGGTGACCTGGGCCGGACGCGTACCGCACAGCAGAGCGGACGCGCAGGCCCTCTGTGTGGGGAGGATTCGCATGCGAGCACGACGGATCGCGGCCGCGTCGGCCGGGCTCCTGCTGACGGTGGGGCTCACCGCGGCACAGGGTGCCACGGCGCAGGGGGCCGCCGCGCGGGTGGCAGCCCCCTGTGAGGGCACCTACACGATCGTCGTCGGCGGGACCGGCAGTTCGTGGAACAACGACGGTTTCTACGGCAACATCCAGCAGCACGTCGGGTATCCCACCCAGATCCCCAACGGGGCGAGCGCGCGGGCGGGCGTCAACGAGCTCAACCGGCTGGTCCGCGACCAGCGCGCCGCCTGCCCGGGCCAGCACGTGAAGATGGCCGGGTACTCCCTGGGAGCCGGGGTGGTGCACACCTGGGTCACCGAGAACTGGCAGACGTTCGGCAACGTCAACGCCATCCTGATCGCCGACCCCAAGCGCCAGGGCCCTCCCGGCGCCAACGGCGGGGCCGTGCCGTTCGGCGGCATCATCGGCGCTCCGCTCGCCGGGGCGGACAGGTTCTTCGGCAACGTGCCCGTCAAGACGATCTGCCACTGGGACTACGTCTGCGACGAGTCCGCCGGCATCTGGACCTACCCGAACAACCACGTCAGGAACTACCCCGAGGACTTCAACATGGACCACCACAACGACAGCGCCAGCGAGCAGTGGTACAACGGCGCCTGGTACCCCTGGTAGGCCGGCCCGGACGGAGGGGAGAGGACGGCGCGATGGCGCGCAGGGGACGACGGGCGGGGCTGCCGCTGGCGATCGTGGCCGTGGTGGCGTTGACGGGCACGGCGGCGGCCGGGTCACCGGCCGCGGGGCCGGCGGCCGCCGCTCAGGGGCCGGACAGGCCGACGATCCGGTACACCGAGTACGGGATCCCGCACATCATCGCCTCCGACTGGGAGGGGCTGGGGACGGGGTACGGGTACGCCGCGGCCAAGGACAACATCTGCACCCTGGCCGACACCTACCTGATGGTCGATGCCCAGCGATCCCGCTACCTCGGGCCCGCAGGCAGGGCGAGCCCCGGCGAGGGGCAGAACACCACCACCAATCTCAACAGCGACCTGTACTTCCAGCGGATCAACGACAACCGGGTGGTGGAGCGGCTGATCGGGCAACCGGCCCCCAACGGGCCGGAACCGGAGGTCCGGGAGGCCATCCGCGGCTACGTCGGCGGGTACAACCGGTACCTGGCCGAGACCGGCGTGAACAACCTGTCCGACCCGGCCTGCCGCGGCGCCGCCTGGGTGCGCCCGATCACGGAACTGGACGTCTACCGGCACGCGCACGCCGAGATCATCATGGGCAGCGCCGACCCGCTGCTGGACGGTGAGGTGAACGCCGCCCCGCCGGGGGCCTCGGCCGCCGCGCCCTCGGCCGCGGCCCCGCAACAGCCGCTGCCCTCGGCCGAGGCCCCGCAACGGCCGCTGCCCTCGGCCGAGGAGACAGCGGCGAGGATCCGGGACGCGATGGCCGCGGCCCGCCGGCAGGGCAGCATGGGCAGCAACGCCCTGGCGGTCGGGTCGCAGGGCGTGTCCGGGGGCACCGGCATGCTGCTGGCCAACCCGCATTTCCCGTGGCAGGGCAAGAACCGGATGTGGCAGAGCCAGCTGACGATCCCGGGCAGGATCAACGTCTCCGGGGCCAGCCTGCTCGGACTCCCCGCGGTCAACATCGGGCACACCGACGACGTCGCCTGGAGCCACACCGTCGCCACGGTCTCCCCGTTCGGGCTGTTCGACGTGCAGGTGGACCCGCTGCACCCGACCAACTACCTGGTGGACGGCGCCTGGCAGCAGATGACCTCGCAGCAGGTCGGCGTCGACGTGCTGAACCCGGACGGCTCGCTCGGCCGGGTCACCAGGACGCTGTGGTCCACCCGCTACGGCCCGGTCACCACGTCGATGCAGGGCGTCCCGCTGCCCTGGGTGGTGAGCGCGCACGCGGTGCGCGACGTGAACACGGACAACCTGCGGGCGCTGAACACCTGGTTCCACCTCGACCAGGCCAAGGACGTCCACGACGTGGTCACCGCCCTGGAGACCACCCAGGGCGTGCCCTTCTTCAACACGGTCGCCGCCGACCGCAAGGGCAACGCACTGTACGCGGACATCCAGGCCGCCCCGAACATCACCGACGAGCACGCCCGGTCGTGCCTCACCCTGACCGGCCAGCAGCTGTTCTACCAGGCGCTGCGGCTGCCCAACGTGCCGCCGATCTCCGTCTTCGACGGCAAGCGCAGCGCGTGCGACTGGCCGAACGACCCGAACGCGGTCGCACCCGGGCTGCTGGACCCGCACCGGCAGCCCCGCCTGATCCGGTCCGACTTCGTCGGCAACGCCAACGACAGCGCCTGGCTGGCCAACCCCGAACAGCCGCTGTCCTTCCCGAGGGTGATGGGCGACACGGCGGCGCCACGGTCGCTGCGCACCCAGCAGCTGATCCTGACCGCGCAGAACCGGATCAACGGCACCGACGGACTACCGGGCCGGGGCTTCACCCCGGAGACCATGCAGCAGGTGCTGTTCGCCGACCGCAGCAGGGCGGCCGACCTGGCCCTGGACGCCACGGTGAGCATGTGTCGCAGCGCGCCCTTCGGACTGATCCTGGTGGACGGCAACCTGGTCGACGTCAGCGAGGCGTGCCCGGTCCTGGCCGCCTGGAAGGACCACGCGTACACCGCGGACAGCCGGGGGTCCTGGCTGTTCGAGAACTACTGGGCCTTCCTGACCGACGGGCAGTCGGTCGAGAGACTGCCGTGGCGGGTTCCGTTCGACCCCAAGGACCCGGTGCACACGCCCAACTCGCTGGACCCCGGGAGCTCCGCCGTCCGTGACGCGTTCGGCCGGGCGGTCCTCGCGCTGCGCAACGCGGGCGTCCCGCTCGACGCGCGGCTGTCGGACGTCCAGAAGGTCACCCGCAACGGCGAGCAGATCCCGATCCACGGGTCGATCCACGAACTGGGGGTGCTGAACGTGGTCACCCCCGGGGCGGTCGACGGCAAGCTGGACGTCGTCTTCGGGTCGAGCTTCGTCCAGCAGGTGCGGTTCACCGCCGACGGCCCGCCGCAGGCCGCGTCGGTGCTGGCCTACTCCCAGTCGGCCGACCCGGCCTCACCGCACTACGCCGACCAGACCAGGCTGTTCTCGGCGGGCCGGTGGGTGACCGAGCGGTACACCGAGGACCAGATCGCCGCCTCGCCGGCCCTGGAGGTCAAGGTCCTCACCTGACACCGGCGTTCGGGCACGCCGGCCACCGACACCGGTCGCCGGCGTGCCGCTCCACCGCGGATCCGCGGCCCGTCGACAGGCGTCGCGCCGCGCAGACAGCAGGACTCACGAGGGGGAACACCGTGACGAGGACAGTGCACCGCTGGCGAACGGTGGTGGCCCTGCTGGCCGCCGTCGTCGCCATGGCCACGACGGCCACGACCGCCGGCCCGGCCCGGGCCGCCGGCGGCAGCGGGTCGCCGCCGCGGATGGCGGACGGCTTCGGTCTGACCCAGGTCGACACGGCCGTGGGCGGTCCCACCGACTTCTTCATCACCGTGACCACACCGGAGGTCACGGGCAGGCACCACATCAAGATCATCCTCCCGAGCGGCTACTACGACGACCCGGCCAGGCGCTACCCGGTGCTGTACTTCCTGCACGGCTCACCCGACGACCCCGTCCGGCAGACCTATCCGGCGCTGACCACCTCGAACTCGATGATCACCGTCATCCCGGACGGCGGCGCCCGGGGCTGGTACGCCAACTGGCTCGACCAGAGGACCCAGGCCGGCGCCCAGAACTGGGAGAACTTCCACCTCGACCAGGTGATCCCGTTCATCGACGCGAACCTGCGGACCACCGCCACCAGGAAGGCCAGGGCCGTCGCCGGCGTCTCCATGGGCGGCTTCGGAGCCCTCCACTACGCCCAGGACCGCCCCGACCTGTTCAGCCAGACCGCCTCCCTGTCGGGGGACATCGACCTGTCGGCCGACTCCATGGACCTGCGGTTCGCCGTCGTCGCCTCCCTCATCGACGCGCAGGGCGTGATCTGCGGCTCGTCGTCCGGCGCCTGCGACCCCACCAACGACCCGTACCGGCCCGGCGTGGACAGCGACGCCCTGTTCGGTTCGCCCTACCCCGTCTTCAACGCCGACCGGCGGTGGAACGCGGCCGACCCGTCACAGCACATGGACCGACTCGCCGGAGTCGGCGTCTCCATCTACGTGGGCAACGGGCGCGGGTCGGCCACCGAGGCCGAGTTCTGGCTCGAAGGTGCGTCCAAACACGTCAAGGACCGCATGGACGCCCTGGGCATGCCCTACTACTACGTCGACTACGGCGACGGCTCCGCCTGGGGCACCCAGTGCAACGGCGGCCACAACGGCGGCTGCTGGGAGCAGGACCTCCGCGACCTGATCCCCCGGCTGGAGCGGGCCTTCGCCTCCTGACCGCGCGGAGCCGCCGGCGGGTGTCACGTGCCGACCGTGACACCCGGTGCCGCCCGCCGCACCACCCGGGCACCACCACCCGCGCGCCACCACCCGCGCGCCACCGCCCCGGCACCCCCGGCCCGCCGGACGGGGTCAGCGCGCGGCCCCGGTGAGGTCCGGGCCCGTCTCGTCCCCGCACAGGACCATCCGGTGCGTCTGCCGCAGCATCCGGCTCGGCGCAACCCCCAGGTCGGCGGCCAGCCGGCGGCGGGCGCGGTCGAAGACGGCCAGCGCGTCGGCCCGGCGGCCGCCGCGGTGCAGCGCCCGCATCAGCATCGCGGCCACCGACTCGTTCAGCGGATGCTCCGCGGACAGCGCGAACAGCTCGGCGATCGCCTCGCCGCACTGGCCCAGCCGCAGCTGCCACTCCGACTTCCGCTGCGCGACGGTGATCCTGCGCTCGGCCAGCCGCAGCCGCTCCGACTCGGCGAGCGGGCCGGGCAGTCCGGCCAGGAGCTCGCCGCGGAACAGCCCCAGAGCCCGGGAACACAGCCGGACCGCCTCGGCCGGATCGCCCGCCCGATGGGCCGCCCCGGCATCCGCGACCAGGCGCTCCATGCGCACCAGGTCCACCTCCGCCGCACCGGGGACCAGCCGGTAGCCGTACCGGTCGTACTCGATCACCGAGTCCGGGCTGTCCCCGATGCGCAGGGTCTTGCGCAGCCGGTAGATGTGGACCGGCACCACGTTGGTGACCGGCGGCTCCGACCCCCACACCCCGTCCAACAGGTCCTGCCGGCTGACCGCACGTCCCCCGCGCAACGCCAGCGCCGCCAGCACCGCCTGCTGGCGCAGGTGCCCCAGCTCCACCGGCCGGCCGTCCTGCCAGGCCCGCAGCGGTCCGAGCACGGAGATCCGCACCCTCGGTCCGGCCGCGGTGCCGGTGGCGCCGCGCGGCACCACCGGCTGCGTGCGCGGGCCGCAGCCGGGGGCGACCAGCCCGCAGTCGAAGGCGTGGACGATGGCGGCGGCCCGGTCGCGCAGCCCGAGCTTCCGCAGGATCCGCGCGAGGTGCCCGGTCACGGCGTCCTCGGAGATGGCCAGGGCGGCGGCGATCTCGTCGTCCCGCAGCCCGCAGCCGACCGCGTGCAACACCGTGCGTTCCTGGTGTCCGAGCACGGCGCTCGGCCGGCCGGTGGTGGCGGTCGTCGGCATCGCTGCTCCCCTGGCTCTGGTCCGGCCGGTCCGGCGGACGCCGTCGACACGGTAGGAGGGGGAGCCCCGGGCCGGGAATCCGGAACGATCCGGAGTACGTGCGGCGCACCGCACCCGGCCCGCCACGGACCTCCCGGACGGTCAGTGGCAGTCCGTCAGGGTGGGGCGGTCCCTGGTGCGGACGGCGGGGAGCCAGGCGGTGACGGCGCCCGGGAGGCGGACCCGGTACCAGACGGTGGAGGTGCGGTCCTCCTCGTCGATGACCGGGAGACCGGAGGGGAGTTGGCAGTCGGCCTCCAGGGTGTCGTCGTGCCAGACCCGGACGGGGACGACGTTGCCGGCGGTGTAGGGACGCAGGGGGTCGACGGCGAGACCGAGGCTGCACCGCGGGTCGCGGTCGGTGCGCTCCTGACAGCTGCGTTCGGCGTTGAAGACCCGGATGCGGGCGGGGTGGGCGGCTGCGCCGAGGTGCGTCCGGAGCACGGTGACGGCGGCAACGGCGGCCACGGCGCAGAGGGCGAGGGTGACGGCGAGCAGGGCGGTGCGCGGTCGCGGGCGGCGCGGGCGACGGCCCGCCCGGTGGGCGTGGATGCGCGCGAGCAGGCTCTCGGCGGTGTGGGGGGCGCGGGCGGCGTGCGTGGGAGCGAGGCAGTCGGTGGCGATGGCGCGCCAGAACGCGGGGACGGCGGGGGCGAGGCGCAGGGCGGCGCGGCCCTCGGCGTACTGCTGCGCGGCGGCGCTGCGCGCTGCGGGGGTGGCGCCGGGGAAGGGCGGCACGCCGCCGGCGAACACCTCGTGGATCACCGTGCCGAGCGCCCAGATGTCCGCCGTGGTACGGACCTTGACGCCGTGTTCGCCGAGCGGGGCCTTCCAGCGTTCCGGCGGGAGGTAGTCGGGGGTGCCCATGGGGGCGGAGTGGCCGTGGGTGCCGGTGAGCTCGATGGCGAGGCCGAAGTCGGCGAGGCGGACCTCGCCGTCCCGGCCGATGAGGACGTTCTCCGGTTTGAGGTCGGTGTGGACCCAGCCGGAACGGTGCAGGTGGGCCAGACCCTCGCAGATGCCGGCGACGATCCGGCCGCCCCGTTCCTCGTCGACGCCGGCCGCGAGCAGGTCGCGCAGGGTGCACCGGGCGCGTTCCATCACCAGGACGATCGCACCGTCGAGCGCCGGACGGTCGGGGGCGGTCAGGGTGAACGTGTCGATCAGCCGGACCAGCCGGGGGTGCGGGGCGGACCGGGCCAACTCGACCTCGCGGCGGGCGGATTCGGCGACCAGGCGGGCCTGGCGCGGGGCGAGCCCGGCGGTCGGCAGCACCTTCAGGGCGACCGCGTCGTCCGTGCCGTCCGCGTCGTCCGCGTCGTCCGGACCCTTCGGGCCTTCCGGACCGGTGCCGTCCCCGGCCCGCCGGGCGGCGTAGACGGTCGCCCAGCCGCCCTCGCCGATCGGCCCGGTGACGATCCACCCGCCGATCCGGTGGCCGGACGGCAGCAACTCCTCGCGATCCGCACAGGAGGCCGGGTCGTGCACCATCGGTGCCCCTCCCTACCGTCCGGGCCCGACGGCCTCGGGGCGCGGCAGGAGCGCGAGGTGCTCCTCCCGGACGATGCCGAACTTCAGGGCGAGCCCCACGACCGCCTCGCGCTTGCCGCTGCGGCGGTCCGCGCGGCCCGCGTCGTCGGGCATGTCGATGCGGAGCTTCTCGTCGGCGAGGTAGTCCAGGTGGGAGCTGACCGCGCGGGCGGTGAGCCGGGTGCAGGCGGGGTGGCCGCGCAGCCGTGCGACCACCTGGGGGGTGGTGGGCACGGCGGCGGGGGAGCGGTCGCGCAGCCACGGTTCGCAGAGCGCGACCAGCACCAGGAAGTAGGTGGCGGTCTCGTCCAGCGAGTACGCCGTCATGGTGCGGCTCTCCCGGGAGCCGCCCTGGGCGTGCGGGTCCAGGAAGACGTGGTCGGGTGCGAACACCTGGAAGGACAGCGGGGTCTCCCGCCGCGAGGGCAGCACCACCCGGGAGAACTCGAACGGGATCGGCGCGCCGATCCGCCGCGGCGGCACCCGCAGGTACTCACCGGCGCCCTCCGGGTTCTCCACCAGGTAGGCGTGGGTGTTGCTGAGGTTGCTCAACTGCCAGTGGTCGTCGATCGCGTGGATCTCGCCGGCGAGCCGGGAGACCGTCTCGTCGCCGATCCGCAGTTCCACCGGGCTGCCGGCCGAGCCGCGGCCGAAGCGCGCCCGCTCTCCCGGACCGAGCCGCAGGGTCACCGCCTGCTCGCCGTTCCCCTCCGGCAGATGGACGAGAACCCCGCTCACCGCTCCTCCGTCCCGTGCACTGCTCCCCCGTTTCGTGTGCCGACCGTTGCCGGACGCACGAACGCTACCTCTCCGCGCACGACGGTAAACCGTAGCGTGGCGCAAGCCACGTGACGGGGGATCGGAGAACGGGCGGACGGGACGTCAGAGCATCGGCGCCCCCGAGCGCAGCGGCGCCACCGGGCGGTCGCCGAAGGCGGCCCACGGCCGCCAGCCACCGCCGGGCCGGTCCTGGACGCGGGTGCGGAGCCGGCCGTCCTCCGCCACCGCGAAGACGTGCAGCCGTCCGGTGGGATCGGCCGCGGCCGAGGGCGGCGCGGCGAGCACCAGGCCCGGTTCGCCGAAGTCCTCGCCGAGCACGCCGGCCGGCGCCCAGGCTCCGGCGGGCGCCGACTGCCAGCGGTGAGCGAGCCGGTCGCCGCCGGGCGCGAGGGTGAGCGCCTCCAGCCGGCCGTCGGCGTCGCGGCCCAGTACGGGCACCGCGCCGGCCGGGCCACCGAAGACCTCCCACTCCGACCAGCTGTCGGTGTCCGGGTCGAGCTGGACGCGGCGCAGCACCGACCGGTCGGCAGCGTCGAGGGCGAACACCTTCAGCCGGCCCTCCGCGTCCGGACCGGCGACCGGGTTGTCCGGGCTCTGCCAGGGCGGCGGGGTGGACTGCCAGCTCAGCGGGGCCAGGTACAGGCCGTGCCGGAACCAGCCGGCGGCGCTCGCCCACCACTGCCGCCCGTCGGTGACCACCTCCACCGCGTGGCCCGGCACATGGCCGGCGTACCCGTCGAGGGTGAAGCGGAACGGGTCCCGCGAGGCGAGCACGTCGGTGCCCTCGTAGCCGTTCCGAGGCCCGATGAACAGGTGGTACCAGCCGTCCCGGGCCACCACGAAGGGCGACTCGGTGACCGAGACGCCGTCCGCGGAGGTGGCCTGGTCGGTGAACGCCGTGCCGGGCTCGCCCCAGGTCAGCAGGTCGGTGGAGCGCCGGTGGCAGACCTGGTGCCGGCCGTCGGCGGACAGCTCGGTGTAGTACATCACCCACTCGCCACCGATCCGCAGCACCATCGGGTCACGGGCGGCGTTCCCGCGGAACAGCGGCCCGGACGGCAGCCTGGTCCAGGTGAACAGGTCGGTGGAGGTGGCGGCGTTGATCGCCGCCCCGGTACGCCCGCCCGCCGCGTAGAACATCCAGTGGACGCCGTCCGACTCGACGACGTGCGGGGCCCACAGGTGTTCCTCCCCGAAGTAGGAGGGGTCGACGGTCAGCGCGTCCGGGTGGCCGGTCCACGGCCCGGACGGGTCCGGAGCCGAGGCGTGCGCGAGCGAGACCTCCGCCGAACTGTCGGGGGCCTGCCCGGGCGGCGCACCGTCGCCGACGATGCTGAACAGGTGCCAGCGCCCGCCGGCCCGGATCAGGGTGTGGTCGTTGAGGTAGCGGCGGCGTGCCGTGGACGGGTCGTAGACCTGGCCGAACGGGCCCGCGCCGACCCACGGACGGGACGCCGCGGCGCCGGTGGCGGACACCGTCGTGGCGGTACGGCCCGCGAGCGGGAGCACGAGTGCTCCCGCTCCGGCCGCCCGCAGCAGGCCGCGCCTGCTGATCGGGGACATGTCTGTCTGCTCCAGGTGGTCTACCGCCGTGCTCGGTCGACGGCGGGGCCGGCGGTGGTGTTGAGCCAGGTCCAGTCGGACCAGGTGGCGAATCCGGTCTGCCAGCGGTGGTGGACTCCGGTGCTGCTGGTGCCGAAGACCTCGATCCGGCCGTCGGCGTTGGCCGTCGCGACGATCTCCGTCCCGGCGCCGCCGAAGGTCTCCCACTGGCCGTACGGGGCGTTCACGCCGGTCTGCCAACTGTGCTGCGCGGTGCTGCCGTTGATGGCGAACACCTCCACCCGTCCGTCCGGCGAACGCTCACTGGTCAGTCGGGAGTCGGCGGGGCCGCCGGTGGGTTCCCAGTCGGACCAGCCGCCGTTGGGGGCGGTCTGGTACTTGTGGAAGACGCCGACGGGGCCGGAGGCGAAGACTTCGAGGCGGCCGTCGTGGTTGGAGCCTGCGGCGATGGCGTGGCCGCCGCCGCCGAAGGTCTCCCAGTTCGACCAGGCGCCGGAGGGTTGGAGTTGGTAGCGGTGTTGGAGGGTGGTGCCGCTGAGGGCGAACATCTCCAGGCGTCCGTCGGGGTCGGGGCCGATGGCGAGTTCGGCGTCGCCGGGGCCGCCGAGCGGTTCCCAGTCGGACCATGCGCCGCTCACCGCGGTCTGCCAGGCGTGCGAGACGCCGTTCGCGCCGGCCGCGAACACCTCCAGCCGGCCGTCCGCCGACCGCGCCGACACCACCCGCCCCGACTGCGCCGGATGCACCAGCGGGGTGGGGTGCGGACCGGCCCCCGGGGTGCAGGGCACGGCGATGCCGCGCTGCGCCAGGTACGGGACCGGGTCGGTTCGCACGGTCGCGTCCGGGTCGGCCCAGACCCGCAGGTGCAGGTGCGGGCCGTCGGACGTGCCCTCACTGCCCATCCGCGCGATCAGCTGACCGGCCGTCACGTGGTCGCCGGTGGCGACGTCCCGCTCGCGCATGTGCCCGTACTCGGTGATGGTCCCGTCCGGGTGCAGCACGCGGATCCACTGGCCGTAGCCCTGCGCCGGGCCGGAGACCAGCACCTCGCCGTCGCCGACCGCGTAGATCGGGGTGCCGTAGTCGTTGGCGATGTCGATGCCGTTGTGCTCCGGGGTGTAGCCCTGGGAGATGTAGCCGGAGGTCGGGCAGGACGCCGTGAACGCGGTGGCCGAGGCGGGAGCGGCCGGCACGGTGACCGGCAGCAGCAGGGCGACGGCGGCCAGGGCGAGGCGCGAGGCACGGCGGGAGAGGGAGCAGAACACCGCAGTGCCCCTCATGACGTGCGGGGGCGGTCGACGACGCCGTGCGTACGCAGGACGCTCCTACGGGTGGGGTGGTGCGCGGCCAACGTGACCTCCTGGGGACGCGGGTGACGGCGGCCGGTCCGAACCGCCGCATGGGGGAGCGGTTGGGACGGTAGCCACGCGCCGCGCGGCGCAGAACCCGGAACCATACGGACTGACGGGATCCGACGGGCCGACGAGACTGTCCCCTTCCGGCTTCCGGCTGCCGCCGAGAGCCGCAGGTGCCGGTCGGGCCGATCACGACCCCGGGCGGGACCGGGGCCGGGGAAGCCGATGACGCGGACGCGCCCGCCCCCGGTACCGGCGTCGCGGGGCAGCCGGACACCGGCCACCGCCCGGCCCGGCGCCCGGGGGTGACCGGTGCGGTGGCGAACACCTGGGCCGGACCGGCCGCGCGGCCGCCCGAGGACGTGTTCCGGTACGGCGCTGCCGGCCACCGTCGCCGCTCCGGCGGCCACCGGCCGCCCGCCGCTCGGGGCCCGGACGGACCGGGCGACCGGGACGACGTGCTCGTACCGGACGTACTCGGGCGACAAGGGCGTGCGTCCGGGCGGACGACCGGTGCCGCGGGCCCGGCTCGATCGGCCGGACCGGGCCCGGGCGCCCGCGGCGACGCCACCCGGGCGGGCCCGCAGCGGACGCGCGGTGCGGCGGGCCCGGCGGCCGGGCTACGGTGAGGTGGAACAGGACAGGTGATCATCGTGAGTGACGCGTCGGACCAGACCGGGGGGCCCGCCACGGGCTTCCCGTTCGTCGGCCGGGCCCGGGAACTGGACCTGCTGCTGGCGGCGGCCCGGCACCCGCCGGCGGTCGTGCTGGTGGAGGGGGAGGCCGGGATCGGCAAGTCCCGGCTGGTCCGGGAGGCGGCCGCCCGACTGGCCGGCGAGCAGCGCTGCGTCCTGACCGGGTTCTGCCACCCGCTGCGCGAGCCGCTGCCGTACGGCCCGTTGGTGGAGGCCCTGCAGAAGGCCGGGCCCGCGCTGCCCGCCGGCGGACTGCCGGCGGCGGCCGGCGGCCTGGTCCACCTGCTGCCCGGGCTCGCGGACCGGATGCCGCCCGCCGCCGGGCGCGCCCCGGACCCGGGCGCGGAACGGATGCAGGTGGTCCAGGCGGTCCGCGCGTTCCTGGCGGCGCTCGGGCCGACCGTCCTGATCGTCGAGGACGCGCACTGGGCCGACGAGGCCACCCGGGAACTGCTGCTGCTCCTGGCCCGGGACCTCTCCGAGGACCTGTGCCTGGTCCTCACCTACCGGGCGGAGGACCTGCCGCTGGACACGCCGGTGCTCGGTGCCGCCTACCGAAGGCCGCCCGGTACCAGCGGAACGGTGCTGCAGCTGACCCCGCTGGGCGAGGCCGACGTCCGCGACCTCGCCTCCGCGGCCCTCGGCGGCCCGGTCGACGTGGACCTGGGCGCCTCCCTCTTCCGGCGCAGCGAGGGGCTGCCGCTGGTGGCGGAGGAGCACCTGATCACCCTGCGCGACAACCGCTCGGCCTCCACCCGGGCCGACGACGTGCCGCTACGGGACGTGGACGTCCCGCACGGGCTGCGGGAGGCCGTCACCGACCGGCTGGTACGGCTCTCGGAGCCGGCGATCGCGGTCGTGGAGGCGGCGGCGGTGCTGGAGGTGCCGTCCACGGAAGGGCTGCTGTACGAGGTGGCCGGGCTCGACCCCGAGCAGGGCGCGGCCGGCCTGGTGGAGGCGCTGCGGGCGTCGGTCCTGCGCGAGACGGACCGTGACCGCTACGCGTTCCGGCACGTGCTCTCCCGGCTGGTGGCCTACCGCCGGCTGCCCGAACCGAGCCGCCTGCGCCTGCACGCGAACGCCGTCCGGGTCCTGGAGGCGCGGACGCCGCCGCCCGTGGTGCAGGTCGCCCACCACACCCTCGCGCTCGGCGACCGGCAGGCCTGGATCCGCCGCGCGGAGGGCGCCGCCGACCGGGCCACCGCCCTCGGCGACCACGGAACGGCCGCCACCCTGCTGCGGCAGCTGCTCCAGCAGCCTGACCTCGACGAGCGCACCCGCTCGCGGGTGGCCCTCGGGCTGGCGCCGATCGCCGGTCTGGGCGTCGACGTCGACACCAACGCCAGGGCCCTGCGCACCATCCTGGCCGACCACCGCCTGCCGCGGGCCACCCGCGGGGAGATCAGGGTGGGCCTCGGGCTGCTCCTGCTCAACCAGGGGGCGGACCTGGTGGGGAACGACGAGCTGGCCCGGGCCGTGGACGAACTCGGCGACACCTCGCCGAAGGCGGTGCCCGCCCTGCTCGCGCTCGGCATGGACGAGTACGCCGGTCCGGAGCAGGCCGAACGGTGGCTGGCGCGGGCCGAGGCCGCGGTGCGCGACCACGAGGACGCCGCCCTGGTCGCCCACGTCCGCGCGACACGGCTGTCCTTGCGGTCCTGGGCGGGCGATCCCGGGGTGTGGGCCGCCGTCGAGGAACTCCCCGGGGTGGGGGAGGACGTGATGGTGCTGCGGCAGAACGTGCGCGCGATGTTCAACGTCGGCGACATCGCCATCGACCTCGGCGAGGACCGCCGTGCCGCCACCCTCCTCGACCGGAGTCTGGAGCTGGCGCGGGTCAGCGGATTCTCGGTCCTCGATCTCTACGTGGGTGTGGACCGGCTGCGCCTCGCCGGACTGGCCGGCCGTTGGGACGGGCTGGAGCACCGCTTCGAGAGCCTGAGCGCCACCTACCCGGACGTCGCGCTGGTGGGCGACGAGCGTGACCTCTTCCTGGGCGTGCTCGGCCTGGCCCAGGGCCGGCGCGATCGCGCCGCGGAACACTTCGCGCGGACCATGCGGCCGGGGCAGCCGGCGCTGAGCGTCACCGCGCGGGCGGTCGCCGGCACGGCCGCGGTCCGGCTCGCCCAGCGCGACCCGCGGGGCGCCTGGTCCGTCACCCGGGACGGCCTCGCCGCCGTGCGCCGGGCCGACGCCTGGCCGAGGGTGCAGGGCCTGGTCGAGGTCGCCGTGGAGGCGGCGCTGGCGAGCGGCGCGTACCGGACCGCCGCCGACCTCGTCGCCGAGGCCGAGGCCGGAACCCGCGGCCGCTGCGCGCCGGCGGCGACGGCGGAGCTGCACACCGCCCGCGGATTCCTCGCCGAGCACGGCGACCCGGAGCGGGCGGCGGCGGAGTTCGCCGAGGCGTTCCGGCTGTGGCAGGAGATCGGCCGCCCGTACCCCGCGGCCCGGGCCGTCGAACTGCGGGCCCGGGCGCTGGCCCGGCCGCGCCCGGAGGAGGCCGCCGCGCTGCTGGTCCGGGCCACCGAGGTGTACACGGACCTGGCGGCCACGGCGGACCTCGCCCGGAGCCGCAGGCTCGCCCAGGAGCTCGGCCTCACCCGGGCCCCGGCACCCGGCCGCCGGGGCTACGGCGACCAGCTCTCACCGCGGGAGAAGGAGGTGGCGGACCTGCTCGCCCGGAGCGCCACCAACCAGGAGATCGCCGACACGCTCTTCCTCTCCCGCCGCACCGTCGAGCACCACGTCGCCAACGTCCTCAAGAAGCTCGACGCCACCCGCAAGACCGTCGCCGCCGTGCTCGACGGATCGGCGCCGAGGGGTGAGGACCCGGCGCATTCGTGACGTTGACTGGTGAACTGACGGGTCCATGACACTCGGGCGGCTGCGTCCCTCGCCGGGCGCGCGCCGTCCGGGGTGACGGTCGGCCCTTTGGTGTCCGGCGGTCGGTGGTGTGAGCTCGAAGTGCCGTCGGCCAACAGGTCGGATCGGGTTCGGCTGGGCGACTGAAGATCGCCCGGCCCGGGTCGGCGGGCCGCGTCCGGTGTCGACTTCGGTGCGGCGAAATCGATTTCCCCTCGTCAGGGACATGTCGCATTGGCTTCACAACTTGAAGGCAGACGGACTCCTTGACAGCCCGTCAGCCCCGCTGGCTTCATGTGTCGCAGTGCGGTGAGTCACTCGGCTCGCCTGACGCGCACTGGTTCCACCACCCGAGCCGGCCCCGCCGGAGTCGTCCCGCCCCGCGTGCCGCACGTGTCCCGCGGGTCGCTTCCGGAAGGAGCAGGCGTCCGCACCGCCGCTCGCGGGAGCGCTCCCACGCTGCCCGTCCGCCCGTCCGCCCGTCGCACGTCCCCCATCATCCGGGTGCGTCACCGACCCGCCCGGCGATCGAAAGGACTCCCATGCCCGGATCCCGTCCCCGGCCCCACCCCGGCGCCGCGACCCTCGCGGCCCTCGTGGCCGCGCTGCTGATGGCCGCCCTCTCCTTGGCCGGCGCCTCGCCGGCGTCCGCGAGCACCAGCCTCTGCGGCCGGACCGACAGCACGAAGGTCTCGGGCGGAAAGTACGTCGTCCAGAACAACGAGTGGGGCGACTCGATCGAGCAGTGCATCGACGTGAACGACAACGGCTTCAAGATCACCAAGGGCTGGCACAACGTCTCCACCGGCGGCGCGCCCGCGTCGTACCCGTCGATCTACGCCGGTTGCCACTACGGCAACTGTTCCAGCGGCAACGGCCTTCCGCTGCAGGTCTCCGCCTTCGGCAACCCGCAGTCCAGCGTCGACTTCTCGACCGCCGACGGGCAGTGGGACGCCGCGTACGACCTCTGGTTCGACACCGGCGCCAACCCGTCGGGCCAGAACAACGGCGAGGAGATGATGATCTGGGCCAACCACTCCGGGCCGCCCTCGCCGTTCGGCTCGAAGGTCGCCACCGTCTGGATCGAGGGTGCCGACTGGGACGTGTGGTACGGCCGCCAGAACAACGGCGTCGCCTGGAACACCGTCTCCTACGTCCGCCAGCAGCCCACCAACACGATCACGGTGAACATCAAGGACTTCACCGACGACTCGATCAGCCGCGGCTACCTGTCGCCGGCGTGGTACATGACCAGCGTCCAGTTCGGCTTCGAGCCCTGGGTCGGCGGCCCCGGCCTGGCCGTGAACTCCTTCTCCTACGAGTCCAACGGCTCCGGCGGCGCGTCCGGCACGGTCGCCGGTCGGGCGAGCGGCCGCTGCCTGGACCTCAAGGACTGGGGCACGGCCGACGGCACCCCGGTCCAGCTGTGGGACTGCGGGACCGGCTGGAACCAGAAGTGGACCCGGACCGGTGCCACCGTCGTCAACCCGCAGTCCGGCAAGTGCCTCGACGTGGCCGGTGGTTCCACGGTCAACGGCGCCAAGGTGCAGCTCTGGTCGTGCAACGGCACCGGCGCCCAGCAGTGGCGGTTCAACGCCGACGGCACCGTCGTCAACCCCGCGTCCGGGAAGTGCCTGGACGCCGGCGGGTCCGGCAACGGCGCCCTCCTGCAGATCTGGGACTGCTACGGCGGCGGGACCCAGCCCAACCAGGTCTGGACGTCGAGGTAGCCCGTCCGACCGCCACCGCCCTGCCCGGCGCCCCGCGGCGGCGACCACGCCGCGGGGCGCCACACCGATCGCGGTACCGACCCGGTACCCCCGGCTCGACCCCACCCGAAGGAGCACCGACGTGAGGCACCCACTCGTACCCGGACCCCGCACCGGCCGGCGCGCCGCAGGCGTCCTGCTGGCCGCGGCCACCCTGATCGCCGCAGCCGTCCCGTCGTCCTCGGCGCTCGCCGAGTCCGGACCCGGCGCCGCGGCCGCCTCCGCCGGTCGAACGCCGCCGTACCTCAACCCCGAACTGCCCGCGGCGGTACGGGTGTCCGACCTGCTCGGCCGGATGACCCCGGAGGAGAAGATCGGCCAGATGACCCAGGCCGAACGCGGCTCCGTCGACGCCGACCCGACCCGGATCGCCGCCCTCGGCCTCGGCTCGCTGCTGTCCGGCGGCGGCTCCACCCCGACCCCCAACACACCCACGGCCTGGGCGGACATGGTCGACGGCTACCAGCGGCAGGCGCTGACGACCCGCCTGCACATCCCCCTGCTGTACGGCGTCGACTCCGTGCACGGGCACGGCAACCTCGCCGGTGCGACGATCTTCCCCCACAACATCGGCATGGGCGCCACCCGCGATCCCCGGCTGGTGGCCGAGGAGGAACACATCACCGCCACCGAGACCCGGGCCACCGGCCCGCAGTGGGTCTTCGCCCCCTGCGTGTGCGTCACCAGGGACGAGCGCTGGGGCCGGGCCTACGAGAGCTTCGGCGAAGACCCCTCGCTGGTACGGCAGATGACGACCGCCGTCGACGGTTTCCAGGGAACCCGCAGGGGCGACCTGGCCCGGCCCGACCGGGTGCTGGCCACCGTCAAGCACTTCGCCGGGGACGGCGACACCACGTACGGCACGTCCACCACGGGCGACTACACCATCGACCGCGGCGTCACCGTCACCAGCCACCGGCGCTTCGACGCCGTCGACCTCGCGCCGTACGTCACGGCCGTCCAGGTCCACCACGTCGGCAGCATCATGCCGTCCTACTCGTCCGTGCAGTGGACCGACGTCCCCGGCAGCCTGCCGGTCAGGATGAGTGCCAGCAAGGAACTGCTCACCGACGTCCTGAAGCGCAGGATCGGCTTCGACGGCTTCCTGATCAGCGACTGGGACGCCATCACCGAACTCCCGGGAGACTTCGCCACCCAGGTCCGGACCTCCGTCAACGCCGGTATGGACATGTTCATGCAGCCGTACGACGCGCCGCAGTTCGAGCAGGCCCTCTCGGCGGAGGTCCGGGCCGGCCGGGTACCGATGTCGCGCATCGACGACGCCGTCTCCCGCATCCTGCGGGCCAAGTTCGACCTCGGCCTGTTCGAGCACCCCTACACGGACCGCACCAACATCGGCACCATCGGCTCACCCGCCCACCGGGCCGTCGCCCGCCGCGCGGTCGCCGAATCCCAGGTGCTCCTGAAGAACGACCACCACGCCCTGCCGCTCGCGCCCTCCCAGCGGATCTACGTCGCCGGCGTCAACGCCGACGACCTCGGCAACCAGGCCGGCGGCTGGACGGTCACCTGGCAGGGGCAGTCCGGCAACACCGCCTTCCCCGGCACCACCATCCTCCAGGGCATCCGGCACGTCGCCGGGAACGTCACCTACAGCGCCGACGCCAGCGCCGCCACCGCCGGTCACGACGTCGGCATCGTGGTCGTCGGTGAAACCCCCTACGCCGAAGGCCTCGGCGACGTCGGCGTCGGCGGCCACACCCTCGAACTCTCCGCCACCGACAGGGCGAACATCGACCGCGTCTGCTCCTCGATCGCCACCTGCATCGTGCTCGACGTCGCCGGCCGCCCCCAGATCGTCACCGGCCAACTGCCACAGGCCGACGCCTTCGTGATGTCCTGGCTCCCGGGCAGCGAGGGGGACGGCGTCGCCGACGTCCTGTTCGGCAAGCGCCCCTTCACCGGCAAGCTCCCCGTCACCTGGCCGCGCAGCGAGGCTCAGGAACCGATCAACACCGGCGACGCCCACGACGACCCGCTGTTCCCCTACGGCTTCGGCCTGACCACGAGGGGCTGACCCGCGGGAGCCCGGCGAAGGACGCCGGAGTCGACCCGCCACCCGATCACCGAACCCGGCATCGGACACCGCTCCGGAGCCTGACCCGGTGCCGGCTCGCCAACGATCCGTCAGGACGCGGTCCGACCCCGTGGGGGAGGACGGGCCGGGTCCACGTCGGTGGAGACCTTCACCGATCACCCGTCGGCGGCCAGATGAGAAGGGGCGGGGGACGCGCGGCCGAGACCGTGGGAACGACGGGCAGACCCACCGCACCGGCGAACCACCGGTCCCCGCTGCGCCGGCTCGCGCCACCGTCACGCCCCGTCAGGCCGTGGCGTCCGCCAGCCACAGGTCGGGGCCGAACACCTCGTACCGGATGCTCCGGGCCGGGATCCCGGCCCGGAGCAGCTGCGCGCGGGCCTCGCGCATGAAGGGCAGGGGCCCGCACAGGTAGACCCGGGCGTCCTCGGGCAGCACCGAGCCGCTCAGGTCGATCAGGCCGGCGTGGGCGTCCGGCTCGTCGGCGCCGGGCTGCTCGTACCAGAACTCGGCTCGGGCGTCCGGCAGTTGCCGCAGGAGCTCCCGGGTCCGGGCCCGCAGCGCGTGCTCGTCGGGCGAGCGGTCCGCGTGGAGGACCGTGACCGGGCGGGTCGAGCCGGTCGCGGCGAGGTGTTCGAGCATGCCGACCAACGGCGTGCAGCCGATCCCCGCGGAGACCAGGACCAGCGGGTCGTCCGAGTCGTCGAGGGCCACGTCACCGAACGGGGCGGACAGCGTGAGCTCGTCGCCGCCGTGCACCGTGTCGTGCAGCAACGTGGAGACCTCGCCGTCCGGTCCGCCCCGGCCGTCGACGCGCTTGGTGGAGGAGTACGGCGGCCCGGCCCGGTGCGGGGCGGCGGGCCGGTGGGGCCGGGGGCGGCCCCACCCGTCCCCGGCCCCACCTGCTCCTCGCCCCGGCCGTACCCCCACAGCCGGCCGGGCCGTACCCGCGCCCTGCCACAGCGCGGGAGTGATGAGGCCGTAGCGGCCGTCGTAGCGGTGGTACACGACGGTGCCCCGGGCCGTTGCGGTGTCGGTGACGAACACCAACGGTGGTCCGCTCGGCTCCAGGCGCTCGACGGCCTGGGCGACAGCGAGGTCCGGCACGGACCGGGCGGCCCCGGCGGGTGCGGGTACCGGTGCCGGCGCGGTGGCCCGGACGGCGACGTCGACACGGTGGCCGCCCGAGGCCGGGTCGCGGGAGACGACACGGTCGAGCCCCGTCCTGGCATCGGTGAACAGGTGGCCGTCGCCGTGGTGCCGGACCCGGTCGAGGCGGGTGCGGAGCCGGTCCTGGAGCAGGTCGACGGCCGCCCGCATGGTGACGGCCGCGACGTGGGCGCGAACCTCGCCGCGGGCCCCCACCACGATGTCGGTGGCGGACCGGGTCATCGGTGGGTTCATGGGAACTGCTCCCTTCGGGTGCTGTCCAGACTGCCGCGGGTCGGGCTGTCCGGGCGTGGGCCGAAGGTCCCGGAGGCCGGGCCCCGGGGCCCTGGTGCCCGGCCGGTCGTGGCGTGGCCCGACGGTCGGCCGGCGACCGAAGATTGACGCTCCGTCAGTCGCCTGTGTACCGTGTGTGATCGAGTACTCACGCGACTGCCTGGGGGCGTGATGAGCGAGCCGTGGGACGCCGATCCCGATGCGATGCTGAGCCGACGCCTGGGCAGATCTCCGGGAGAGCTCGGCACCACGGGCGGCCGGGACGGCTGCCCCGACATCTGGGAGCTGGACAACGGTGACATCGCGGTGATCGGCCGCGACCTGACCGAGGCCTACCGGGCCGGGCTCCCGCAGGACGTGCGGGTCGGCGCGGGCGAGCGGCTGGTGGTCGTCCCGCGGGCCACCCTGCTCTCCGCGAAGGCGGACCTACCGGATGTCTGAGCCCCTCCGAGACGTGCCGGGCGCGTGGTTGCCCCTCGACGAGTACCGGCAGGACTTCCGCCGCCGGGACTTCGCGGTGGACGGCTACGACTCGTGGAAGCTGGAACGCCGCCAGACCTTCCAGGAGCCCGAGGACCCGAGTTGGCGCGCGTACTCCCGGGGCGACCGGGCCCTCGCCCGTCGACTCGTCGACGCCAGGCGCGACGACCTGCTCGAACTCTCCCGCACAGCCGTCGAACACCGGACTCGCCTGCTGCGCGTGCGCGTCGTCGAGTGCCCGTTCACCCCTTATCTGGCCTGGGAGTTGTACCTGCTGCGGCTGCGCGCCGAGTGCGGCGAGCAGATCCGCGTCGTCGGCCCCGGCGAGGTCGCGCCGTTCGAGCGGCACGGACCGCTTCCCGAGCTCGTCACCCTGGGCCCGGACACGGTCTACGACATCGCCTACGACGAGGCGGGGATCCTGGTCGGCGCGACCCGCCACACGGGCCGCGCGGTCCGCGACCGGGTCGCGGAGTTCATCGCCGGCCTGTACGACCGGGGCGAGGACATCGCCGACTTCCTGGCCCGCGAGGCTTCCGGGCCAGGGCCGGCACGGGCGCGGGCGGAGCGCTGAACCGTGGAGCCGGACACGCCCGAGGGTTCCCCCGGCCGCACCAGCTCGTCCATGTCCGGGGCCGCCGGCCACGTCGTGCAGGCCCGGGACATCCGGGGGCCCGTGCACTTCCACGCCCCGCCGCCGCCCGGCCGCCACGGGGAGCCCGTGCCGTGGCAACTGCCCACGGACGTCCGCGGCTTCGTCAACCGCTCGGCGGAGCAGGGCGCCATGGGCCACCTGCTGTCCGAACACCCCTCGGCGGCACGGATCCTGGTGCTCACCGGCACCGCGGGCGTCGGCAAGACCTCCCTGGCGCTGCACTGGGCGCACTCCGTCCGCGGCGACTTCCCGGACGGGCAGGTGCTCGAACGCTTCCTGCGGGCCCTCGGCGTCCCCGCCGCGGCGATTCCCGTGGACCTCGAAGCCCTGGCCTCGACCTACCGCTCCCTGGTGGCCGGCCGGCGGTTGCTGATCGTGCTCGACAACGCCTCGCGCGCCGCCCAGGTCCGCCCGCTCCTGCCCGGCGCTGCCGGCTGTCTGGTCGTGGTGACCAGCCGGCACCGGCTGCCCGGCCTCGGCGTGCGGGAGGGCGCCCGGCACCTGACCCTGGAGGTCCTGGAGGAGCACGACGCCGTCGAGCTCCTGCGCGAGGTGACCTCGGACTACCGCAGTGGGGACGACCCGGCCGAGCTGGTCCAGCTGGCCCGGCTCTGCGCGCGCCTGCCGCTGGCCCTGCGCATCGCGGCCGAACGCGCGGCCGGGCGGCCGCGGATGCTGCTGAACGACCTGATCCAGGACCTCCGGGACGAGTCCAGCCTGTGGGACGCCCTCTCGAACGAGGACGAGGAGGAGTCCGACGCCGTCCGCTCGGTCTTCGCCTGGTCCTACCGCGCGCTGCCGGCCGACGCCGCGCGACTGTTCCGCCTGCTCGGCCTCCACCCCACCGGTGAGTTCAGCACCGCGGCCGCCGCCGCCCTCCTCGCGACGGGTGACCGGCAGGCACGCCGCCTGCTGGACGGGCTCGTCGCGACCCACATGGTCGAGCAGATCGCCGCGGACCGCTTCGGGTTCCACGACCTGCTGCGGGCCTACGCCGTCGACCAGGTCCGCGGTGAGCAGGATCCCCAGGAGGGCGAGCGTGTCCTCCGGCGGATCCTGGCGTGGTACCTGCACACGGCGGACGCCGCCCAGGCACGCATCGCCCCGCACGAGCCGCGGGTCCCGTTGGCCCCGCTCGCCCCCGACGTCGAACCGGCGGCCTTCGGCGACGGGACGGCGGCGATGCGGTGGTTCGAGGCGGAGCGGGAGAACCTCGCGGCGGCCGTACGGACCGCGGCCGCCCTGGGGATGGACGCGTACGTGTGGCAGTCGGCGATCGTACTGCGCGCCTTCTACATGGTGCGAAACCCTTTCCAGGACTGGTTCGAGACCTCGCGGCTGGGCCTGGAGGCCGCCCGGCGGGACGGGGACCGGCACGCCCAGGCCGAGCTCCACGAGAGTCTGGGCATGGCCTGCACGCAGTCCGGACGGCTCGACCGGGCCGTCGAGCAGTACCGGGCGGCACTGGTCCTCCGCCGGGAGCTCGACGACCGCGCCGGCGAGGCCCTGACGCTCAACGGCCTCGGGCTGCTGTGGTCACGCCGGCGCCTACTGCCGGACGCGCACGACGTCCTGGTACGGGCCCGGGCGCTGTTCCAGGCCCTCCAGGACACCTACTGGGAGCCGCGTACGGCGGTCAACCTGGCCGAGGTCGAAGCGGCGCTCGGCCGGCTCGCCGAGGCCGAAGCCATGGTCCGCGCCGGCCTGGAGACCTTCCGTCAGCGGACCGACCGCTGGGCCGAGGGGAACGCGCTGCGGATCCTCAGCGTGATCCAACTCGAAGGCGGACGGCCCGAGGAGGCGCTGGAGAGCGCCCAGCGAGGGGTCGACCTCGCCCTCGACCTCGACAGCGCCGTCGCGGAGGGCCACTGGCTGACGCAGCTCGGGCACGCCCAGCGGGCCGTCGGCCGACCCGCCGACGCGCTCGTCTCCTTCCACCGCGCCGCCGTCCTGCAACGCGGCCTCGGTGACCGCAGCCGCGAAGCACTGGCATGGGACGGCACCGGCTGCGCCTACCTCGAACTGGGCCGGGTCCATGAGGCGGGCGAGTTCCACCGCCGTGCCGTGGCCGTGCACCGTGACCTGGACGACCGGTGGCACCTGGCGACGTCCCTCGGCCATCTCGCCGACGCGCTGGAGCGCACCGAGGAGCCGGAGGCGGTGCGGCGGCACCGGCGCGAGGCACTGACCCTGCTCGACGTGTTCACCGACCCGGGCGCGGCCCGCCTGCGTGGCCGGTTGACGGCCGCCCTCGGCACGGACGGCTGATTCAGCCCGCGGGCAGCCACGCGTCGCGAGCGGGGACGGGCACCGACTCCACGACCCACAGCGGGCCGTCCGCGCACTCCACCCGTACACCCGGCCCGGGCTCGGTGCGAGAGGCGAGGACGGCCACCCAACGCCCCTCGACCAGGGCGAGTGGACCGGGCACCGGGAACTGCCCGAACCGGAAGCACCGGACGAGATCGTGGATGTCGCGGCGGCCGGCCGACCAGTCGACGACCGCGTGCTGCCCCAGGACCCCCTCGTAGGTCGCGCCCTCCCGGCTCTGAGCGGTGCCGGCGTGGCCCTGTGCGGCTAGCACCAGTGCCTCCAGCAGCAGCTCGCGGGAGAGGTCCCGGATCCGGCCGAAGACGGCCTCGCCGTCCAGGTCGTCCGGCAGTTCGACACCGCCGCGTCGGACGAGGATCCGTCCGGTGTCGAACGACTCGTCCATCCAGTGGACCGTCACCCCTGTCTCCGGGTCGCCGTGGCGCACCGCCCAGTGGATCGGCATCGGACCCCGATGGCGTGGCAGCAGGGACGGATGGACGTTCAGCACGCCGAGGCGCGGCACCCGCAGCGCCTCGGCGGACAGCCGCCAGGGGAAGCCGTTGCACACCACGAGGTCCGGCCGGTAGCCGGCCAGGGCGCGGGTGAGACCGGAGACGCTGTGAGGGAGCAACAGGTCGGCGCCCGGCGGGAGGTGCTCCAGGACGCCGCCGATCGCCGCACCCGCCGCGGAGGCGGCGCACACGTAGGCCACGGGCTCGTGGCCGGCCGCGACACACGGACCGTGGAGGTCGGAGAAGCCCTCCGTGCCGTACGACATCAGGACGATTCGCAAGGGGTCGGGCACTGCTCCTCCTGGCACATCAGTGAACCGGGTCAACCGTCGAAGGCACGGTCTCCCGGAGACGCTGTCACAGACCGGCGACGGCACGCCGCACCGGCCGTCGACCCCCGCGCCGCAGCACCGCTGACGGAACGTCCGGCGGGACCGGTCACGCCGTCCGGGTCGATGCCCGCTGTCCGGCCGCGCGGTGGCTCCACTCGGCGACGGTGGTGGTGGGAGCGCCGAACAGGTCGTCGGCCTCGGCCGGGTCGCCGGCCTCGGTGGCGTCCTGGAAGTACGCCATGCTCCCGACCGCGGTGGCCAGGGCGGCGTCGCGGGTGAGCGCGGCGACCACGCGCAGCAGCCCCAGCGGGGCGGCGGTGACCTTGCTGCCGGGGTGGGCGACGGCGCAGTACTCCGCCAGGGCCTCGGGGATGGACAGGGCCTGCGGGCCGAGCACGGTGAGGGTCCGGCCGGTGGCGGTGCCGGTGCGGTGGGCCGCGGAGACCATGCCGGCGAAGTCGTCGGCGGCGAGGAAGCGGTAGGGCATCTGCTGGCGGCCGGGGACGGTGGCCCGGGTGCCGCGGACGAAGGAGGGCAGTGACTCCATGAACCAGCTGGGCCGGAAGACGGTGAACGGGACGCCCGAGGCCCGGATGGCCTCCTCGGCGGCGAGCTTGGCCGCGGTGCCGGGGAAACCGGCGTGCTCGGCGCGGACGGTCGACCCGGAGACGTAGGTCAGCAGCCGGACCCCGGCCTCGGCGGCCAGCCGGGCGACGGTGGCGGTTCCCAGGTGCTCGATGCGGTCGTAGTCCCGGGGCCGGGGGCCGCCGGTGATGCCGACGTGGACGCCGGTGCAGTCCGTCAGCGCCGCGCGGACGCTGTCGGGCGACTCGACGTCGCCGGCCGCGATCTCGTAGCCGGGGCCGAACGCGGCTCGGGCCCGCTCGGGGTCGCGGGCCAGGATGCGGACGGTGGCGCCGTCGCGGTGCAGGCGGCGGGCGACGGGGCCGCCGCTGCGGCCGGTCGCGCCGATGACGAGGATGCGCTCCATCGGGTTCAGTTCTCCTTGTGGTCGTTGTCGGGCCGGAACGTCTCGGCCGGGGCGGCGAGCTCCGGCATGTCGATGGCGGTGCCGACGGTGGCGAGCATGCCGAAGGCGAAGAAGTGCCGGACCTCGGGCTCGCTCGCCCCGGAGGCGTTGCGAACCTGCTCGGTCAGCGTGCGGAAGTTGTCCCGCACCCGGGCACGCGTCTCCTCGTCGGCGCCGGTCGCGATCCCCTGGAGCAGCATCAGCGGTTCGGACCGGCGGGCCAGCAGCCCGAGGTAGGCCTCGCCCATCGCGGTGAGCGCCTCGTCGGCCGGGCGGCCGTCCACCGCGTCGGTGAAGGCCGTCGAGATCCGTGCGGTGATCTCGTCGAGCGCGGCGAGGAAGAGCTCCTTCTTGCTGCTGAAGAGCCGGTAGACGTACGGCTGGGAGATGCCGACCCGGGCGGCGACCCGTTCGATCGACGCCCCGGCCAGGCCCCAGGCGGCGAACTCCTCGATCGCCGCGTCCACGATCCCGGCGCGCCGGTCGGTGGCGTTGACGCGGGCACTCTTCTTCGCGGTCATGGTTAATTAGTAACCACTTACTAATCACCTGTCAACCGGAGAGGCACGCCGACCCGGAGGCGCTTTTAGCAGAAGTTGCTAAACCAGCTCGGTCCGAAGTCCGGCAAGCGCTAGGGTCCACACGTGGTCACCGGGCCCCGGTCCCGGCGGAGTCCGCCATGTCGCTCCCGGTGGGCAACACCGTCCACCTGCTGCTCCGACCATCGCTCCGACGACCGCTCCGTACGATCGAGTCCCGGTGGCGGGCCGCCGCTGAGGGCCGCTACCCCGGAGGCCGCCCCTCATGCACACCGGATCGCCTCCTGCCAGGACGACACTGATGGTCCTGGCGCTGGTCGCAGCCGTGTTCGCCCTGGTTCTCGGTGGGGCCGGCGCCGCCCTCGCACACACCGCTCTCAGCGGCTCCGACCCCGCCGACGGCACGGTCCTCGACGCGCCGCCCCGTCAGGTCACGCTCACCTTCACCGAGTCGGTCAGCTTCTCCGACGACTCGCTCAGGGTGTTGTCGCCCGCCAACGAGCGCGTGAACCCGAGCCCGGCGCAGCATGCCGACGGCAAGGGGAACACGGCCCGGGTGGAGCTGTCCGACAACCTGCCCCAGGGCACCTACACGGTGGCCTGGCGGGTCGTCTCCGCCGACAGCCATCCGGTCTCCGGTGCGTTCACCTTCTCCATCGGCAAGCCCTCCGAGACCGCCGCGGTGGTGGCGACCGGCTCACCGGACGACACGGCGGCCGGCCGCCTGTACGGCTTCTTCCGCTACGTCGCCTACGGCGGGCTCGCCCTCCTCGTCGGAGCTGCCGCGTTCGTCCTGGTGTGCTGGCCCGGCGCCGCCGCGGTTCGCCCGGTGCGGCGGTTGCTGATCGCCGGGTGGGCGATGGTGGCACTGTCCACCGTCGCCCTCTTCCTGCTGCGCGGCCCGTACGAGACGGCGGACCAGCTGACCTCGGCGTTCGACTCGGCCCGCCTGGGCCGAACCGCGACCGCACGGCCCGGGATCGCGCTGATCACACGGCTGGTCCTGCTCGCCGCCGCCGCGGTGGTGCTGCGGCGCCCGCTGCTGCGGCCCGCCGGTCGGGACGACGGCTCGCAGCCGCTGGACCCTGCCGCTCGTGTCGGTGTCGGTGTCCGTCCGGCCGGGGTGGTGCTCGCGCTGGGCCTGGCGTTCACCTGGGCCTCCGCCGAACACGCCTCCGCCGGGCTCCAGGTGCCGCTGGCCGTTCCGGTCGCCGCGCTGCACCTGCTGGCCATGGGCGGCTGGTTGGGTGGTCTGATCACGCTGGTGATCGTCCTGCGGGGTCGCGGACCCGGCCGCCGCGAAGTGCCCGCGTCCGCGATCGGCCGTTTCTCGACTCTCGCCTTCGGCGCGGTCGCCGTGCTGGTCGGCACGGGGGTGTACCAGTCCTGGCGGCAGGTCGGCTCCTGGGAGGCACTGACCACCACGGCCTACGGCAGGACCCTCGTCGTCAAGGTCGCCGTCGTGCTGCTCGTCCTGTGCGTGGCGTCCGTCTCCCGCCGCTGGACCGCCCGCCTCACGCACGAGCCGCAGCCCGCGGCGACGTCGAGGGTGCCCGAGCCCGAGCGGGCGAGCGTCGCGCAGCTGGTCGGCGCCCGCGGTGCCCGGGAGGCGACGGACTCCGGCGGCGGGCCCGAGGGCTCCGCCGGAGGCGGGGCGGGCGACGGCGTCGAGTCTCCCGTCGGCGAGGCCGAACGGTACCGGCGCAGCCTGCGCCGCACCGTGATGGCCGAAGCCGTTCTCGGTGTCGTTGTGCTGGCCATCACGACCCTGCTCACCGGTACCCAGCCCAGCCGCGCCGCTGCCGGGAGTGCTCCGGTCGCCGCCGGGCGGGAGCCGCAGGTGAAGGTGGTCATGGTCCCCTTCGACACGGGGACGGCCGACCAGCACGGCAAGGTGCAGATCACGCTGACCCCGGGCCGGGTGGGCGAGAACACGGTCGAAGCCGTCGTGTACGACGCGGACGGCGGTTTCGTGACCGTCCCCGAACTCCAACTCGCGCTCACCCAGCGCGACCTGGGCATCGGCCCGCTCGACGCCAGGCTCAAGGACCAGAAGGGGTACTGGGCGGCGTACGACCTCAGGCTGCCCATGCCCGGCGAGTGGACCATGGACATCACGGTGCGCACCACCGAGGTCGACCAGGTCACCGTGCACGAGACCGTTCGGATCACGTCGTCACCGCGGTAGCGACGACCGCCGCCGCCGTCCCGGGGAAACCCGCACCGCCCTCCCACCCGGCGCAGATGTGGGCGCCGGGTGGGAGGAGGTGCTCCCGGCAGGGAGGGCGGTCGGCTCGGGTCAGGTCAGTCGAGGGGGTGGCAGAGGAGGGCGTCGGGGGTGTCGTGGTACTTCTGGCTCGACGACCAGTTGAAGGCGACGCCGGCGAGGTACTCGTCGGTGTCGCACCGGCCCTTGTAGTCGTAGGGCGCCCAGTCGCTCCTGAGCTGCTTGGCGTTCAGGGCCGGGTTGTCACCGCGGTCGAACCAGACCACGCGGTCCGTGGTCCCGAGCCGCTTGGCCACGGGCTGGCACATCACGCTGGTGAACGCGGTGTCCCACATGCTGTAGCCGGCCACCATGGAGCCCACCGGGCACTGGGCCTTCTCCCAGCCCGGGGCCCAGTCCTTGGTCGTGTACTTGGCGTTGGTGACGATCTCCCAGTTGTCGGACCTGGTGGCGGGTGCGTTGACGTCGGTGCACAGGCCGCGGTGCTTCTCGCGGCTGAGGCCGATCAGGCGCTCGCCGTCGGGGCGGGAACCCTGGCGGTTGCCGGGGGTCGTGATCGGGGAGTTGGCGCGGACCCAGGACGAGGCGTTCTGGTTGTCGTGGTCGAGGTTGATCATGTTCCAGCGGTCGGCCTTGGCGACCTGGCCGGTCTTGCCGGTGGCGTTGACGAGCTTGTTCCAGGCGTTGGTGCGCCAGTCGCCGGAGTCGAGGACGCTCTGCCGATTCCCGTTCTCGTCGTAGGAGATCATCGCCCAGTTGTCGTTGGGCTTGCCGTCGGTGGTCCAGCCGGTCACGGGCCAGACGGCGAAGTCGGTGTCGTTCTTGACCAGGATGTCGGTGAAGCGGTTGAACCAGTCCTTCTCCTTCTGGTCGGTCTGGCCGCGCCCGCCGGTACCGAACTCGCTGACCCACACCGGTGCGGTGAAGTGCTGGCCGGACTGGGGGACGAACAGGGCCTGGTCGTTGACGACCTTTTCGAGGTCCTGGGGGCTGAGGTCGCGGTAGCGCGGGTCGTTGGTCTCGCCGTTCTGCCAACCACCGGACGAGCCGGTGTGGTTGGGGCCGGTGAAGCCGTAGAAGTGGGCGGAGTAGACCAGCTTGCCGGAGTTGATCAGGGTGTTGGAGAGGTTGCGGACCGGGGTGAGCATCGGGCGGCCGTGGGAGAACATGCCCTGCGGGATGCCCTGCCGTCGTTGATCATCGCGTCGGCGTAGGGCAGCCGGATGGTGTTGAGGCCCAGGGCGTGGAAGTCCGCGAGGATCTGCTTGATCGGGGTGCGGTCCAGGCCGAGCGGGATGTTGTTGGACATCTGGTGGGCCTGGTGGTTGGCCGGATCGCTCTCGCTGCCGTTGCCCTCCCAGGTGCCCTGGGCGCCGGACCAGTTGCCGGCCTTGAGCTTGAAGCGGTTGCCCTTGGTGTCGACGATGTAGCGACCGCGGGTGGACAGCGGGCCGGACCAGGACGCGGCCAGCTGCTTGCCGGTCAGCACGGAGGACGCGGCGGCGGCGGGGGTCGCCGCGACCACCGAGGCGGGGAGCGCGCTGATCAGCAGGGCGCCCGCGACCAGCGTGGCGGGCAGGGCTCGGTGACGGCTGCTCTGAGGAAGCGATTGGGCGCGGTCGAGCTCATGGGTTCACTCCAGGGTGGGGGAGGCGAAGCAGTTCGGACGAAAAGATCTGCGAGGAACGCTCCGCGGACTCCGGGGAAGGGTCCGGAGCCCGCGGAGCAACCGGCGGCTGGTCCTGGTGACGGGCGGACTTCGCTGCCGGAGTGGTCGGCTATCCGGCGGCCGGGTGCGTCCAGGCGTCGTTGACCGTCGCCGCGTAGGCGTCGTTGTTGGTCAGCGGCTTGAGACCGAGCGCGCGGTCGATGGTGCGCAGCAGTCCGTACTGGCCTTCTGGGCCAGCCGGAGGCCGACCAGCCCGGCGGCGGCCCGGAGTGCCACGCTCACCTCGGAGTGGGTGTCGCCGTACGCCGCCGCGGCGCCGAAGTGTTCGACGGCTTGGCTGTGCTGGCCTCTGGCCGCGGCCAGTCCGCCGAGGACGAGGGCGCGTTCGACGCTCACCAGGATGAGGTCGGGGTACTCGTCGGCGAGTCCGGCCAGCCGCTCCTCCAGGCCGTCCCAGTGGCCGCCCGTGAAGTCCAGGCTCAGCAGGGTGGCCCGTCCGTACACCCCCAGGTACGGGATGCCCGACCGGTCGGCGCGTTCCTGGTTGCCGGCCAGGAGCTCGCGGGCGCGGGCGTCCTGGCCGAGTTCGGAGGTGAACGTGCCGGCGTTGTGCACGGCGCGGGCGGTCTGCCGCTCCACTTCCTCGTCGTCCGACTCCTGCGGCAGCTGTTCCAGCAGCGACCAGAGCCGGGGGTCGCCCTCTCTGGCCATGAGGCTGATCCGGGACGCCCGGACGGCCGCCCGCATGCCGTCGTCGCGGCTGTCGGCGACCGTGGCCTCGGCCCGGTCCATCCACTCCCCGGCGCGGTCCGCCCCGCCGTCCCACTCGTTCAGGGCGAGCGCCACCATCGCCCGGGCCGACCGTTCCGGACGGCTCGCCAGCTCGGTCGCGGCCCGCTCGATCTGGCGGAAGCCGGCGCGGTCGCCCGCCTGGGTGACCATGAGCAGGCCGAGGCCGAGCCGGACCTCGCCCCGGGTGGCCTCGGCCAGGTGCGGGGCGGACGCCGCCCGGGCCGGACAGCCGGTGCTGGCTGCCGTGCTGGACCAGGGGGCGGATCTCCTTGTATCGGGCGACGAGTTCGGTGGCCTCGGTCAGCTCGTCCGCGGTCCAGTGGGTCAGGTCGCCGCCGAGGCCGAGGGCTCCGGCCATGGCGACGTGGAACCGGAAGCGCAGGGGTGTGGTGCGGCCGGTGGTGAGCCACGGCGGGGCCCCCGACGCGCTCCTCTGCCGCCCCGTCAACTGATCCCGTCCCCACCCTCCAGGAGCACCGCAGCCATGCGTCGACTGGAGATCGCCGCGGACGGATTCCGTCTCGACGACCGACCGTTGCGCATCGTCTCGGGCGGACTGCACTACTCCCGCGTCCACCCGGAGCAGTGGGCCGACCGGGTCCACAAGGCACGGCTGCTGGGACTCGACACGGTCGAGACCTACGTCCCCTGGAACCTCCACGCCCCAGGCCCGGTGAATTCCGGCTGGACGGAGGTCTCGACCTTCCCCGCTTCCTCGACCTGGCCGCCGACGACGGCCTGCACGTCCTGCTCCGCCCCGGCCCGTACGTCTGCGCCGAGTGGGAGGGCGGCGGCCTGCCGTCCTGGTCGCTCGCCGAGGACGGCGTCGACCCGCGCAGCCGCGACCCGCGCTTCCTCGCCGCCGGAGCCTCCGTCGACATCCACATGTTCCACGGCGGCACCAACTTCGGCTTCACCAACGGCGCCGACGACAAGGGCACCTACCGGCCCACCGTCACCTCCTGCGACCACGACTCCCTCCTCGACGAGGCCGGCGACCCCACCCCGAAGCACCGGGCCTTCCGCGTGGTCATCGCGGAGTACGCACCCGTCCCCGACGAGCCGCTGCCCGCCGCTGCTCCCAAGCTCGCCCCCACCACCGTCGAACTCACCGAGTGCGCCGGCCGGTTCGACCAGGCGCACCTGTTCGGCCGGGCGGTCGTCGCCGACCGCCCGCTGACCATGGAACAGCTCGGAACGCGAGAACCACGAGCACGCCCTCGCCTTCACCCCCGCCGCACCCGCGGTCGGCCCGGCCTTCCACCGCGGCCGGCTCCACCTCGTGGACGTCGCCGACGGCTGCCTCGCCCCGCCCGGTTGGACCAAGGGCCTGGTGTGGGTCAACGGCTTGCCGCTCGGCCGCTACTGGTCCCGCGGCCCGCAGACCACCCTGCACGTCCCAGCGCCGGTCCTGCGTCCCGGCCGCAACGAGATCACCGTCCTCGAACTCCACGCCACGGCCACCCGCACCGTCGAGCTGAGGGGCCGGCCCGACCTGGGCCCCCTCGACGAGTGACGCCGGTGGCACCGCCCGGCGGGCGCCGCGTGCACGGCACGCGGCGCCGCTTCGACCTGCCCCGCACCCCGCGGTGGCCGACCTGACGACATCCGTCGTCGCACAGCCCGGGAATCCCGGCCGGACGAGAGCCAACCCCGTGCCCCAGCCGGCCGACCGGCTGACCCGGCCCACCTGATGTCCCGGCTGTTCCTCGGCCGGGAGCGCTCCACCCTCACTCCCCACCCACTGCGCCTCCCCGCCCCTACGGAGGCGGGGACGATTCAGGAGCTCAGATGAACCGCACAAGCGTCCCGGCCGCATCGCGCCGCCGCGCACGCCTGATCGCCACCGCCCTTGCTCTTCCGCTGGCCGCCGCCGGTCAGCTCGCCGTGGCTCTGCCCGCCCATGCCGACACCAAGAGCGCCGTTGCCATGGGGGACAGCTTCGTCTCCGGCGAGGGCGGCCGCTGTAAGGGCAACAGCGACACGTTCACCGGCAGCAGAGCCGGTACCGACCGCGCCTACTCCTCCGGTACGTACGACGCCGCCCGGGTCTACGGCGCCAGCTACGCCGGCGGCTGCGACCGCTCCGACTCCGCCGAGGTGACCAGCGCGTTCGGCACGGCCAAGGCGGTGAACCTCGCCTGTTCCGGCGCGAAGACCACCAACGTCTTCCGGGCCGACCACGGCGGCCGCGCCTTCAAGGGGGAGAAGCCGCAGGCCGACCAGCTCGCCGCCGTCGCCGCCAAGCGGACCGTCGGCCTCGTCGTGCTGTCCGTGGGCGGCAACGACCTGGGTTTCTCCGACATCATCGCCGGCTGCGTCAAGTCCTACGAGACCTGGTCCTCGTGTCGGGACGATCAGCAGGAGGCGGTCGACTCCCGGATCGACGCCGCGATGGAGAACGTCGGCAAGTCCATCGACGAGATCCGCGCCGTCATGGACCGCGCCGGGTACCGGCGGTCCGCCTACCGGATCGTGCTCCAGTCGTACCCGTCCCCGATCCCGCGGGCCGCCGAGAACCGCTACCCGGCGTCCGGCTGGCGCCGCACCAACGACGGCGGCTGCCCGGTCGGCGACGGCGATGCGAACTGGGCCCGTGACAGCCTGGTCCCGCAGATGTCCGGCCGGCTGGCGGACGTCGCCGCCGACCGCGGCGTCCAGTTCCTCGACCTGCAGGACCTGCTGCAGGGACACGAGGTGTGCTCCTCGGGCGCCTCCCTGGCCACGTCGAGCCACGGCCCCTCGGAGAGCGGCAGCGAATGGGCCCGCTTCCTCACCACCGGGCTGAGCCAGGGCACCCGTCAGGAGTCCATGCACCCCAACTACTACGGCCAGTTGGCACTCGGCCGCTGCCTCTCCCTGATCAACGCCCGGCCCGCCGGCCGGAACTACACCTGCCACAACACCCCGGGGAGGACACCTCCGGCGTCTACCTCGATGAACTGGGCTGACACGACGGGTGGTTCCGCCGCTGATCGAGCACGCTCCCCGCTGAGCCCAGGGCGCCGGCCGTAGCGCGGCGGTGCCCCGAGCCGGGCGGCCCACCGCCGCAGGAGGACGTTCGTCCGCCTGCGGCGGTGCGGCCCGGAGCCCCGCGGGCGGGCGGGTGATCCGCAGGGGTCCGTCCTCGCCTCAGGCGGTCTGCGGGTGAACGGCGAGGCAGGCGACGACGCGGGTGCCGACCGGGGACAGGAAGGTGCGCCACCAGGTGCTGGAGCGCTCGACCAGGGCCAGGCCCCGCCCGCCGGTGACGCCGTCCTCCGCGATGCGGCGGGCGGAGCGGCGGCCGTGCCACATCCCCGAGTCCCTGACCTCGACCGTCACCACGGCGCCGTCGAACGCCGCCGAAACGGTTGGTCGGCCGGCGGCCGCCCCGGTGAGAATGAACGGATGATCGCCGCTTCGCCCCAGGGGCCCGTCCAACCTCCGTGTGCCGCTGCCGAGCTCGCGGCGGGGCGCCCGCTCCGGGCCGTGTGGAAGAACGAGCTCGGCGGGTTGACGTTCCAGGTCGGCTCGGGCGGGACACGGCAGTTCGTGAAGTGGGCGCCGGTCGGCAGCGGTATCGACCTTGCGGCCGAGGTGGCCCGCCTGCGGTGGGCGGCGAGGTTCACCGTGGTGCCACGGGTACTCGGCGAGGGCGCCGGGCCCAGGACCTTCAGCACTTCGGCACCGTCGAGCGCGCGCTCGGTGCGCTCACCGACATCCCGCCCGTCGACCGGCTCGTCGTCTGCCACGGCGACGCCTGCGCTCCCAACACCCTGCTCGGTGACGACGGTACGTGCACGGGACACGTCGACCGCTGGGCCGACCTCGCTGTCGCCACCTGGAGCACGCGGTGGAACTACGGTCCGGGATGGGAGGAGCCACTGCTCGAAGCCTACGGAGTCGAGCCGGACCCGGAACGGACCACCTACTACCGGCTGCTGTGGGAACTGTCGGACTGAGCATCCCGCCCCGGCGGGCGACGTCCCCCCAGGCGTGTGTCAGACCGGAGGGCGACGCCGGACCGGCCTCAGGGAAGCGGGGAGCGTGATGATGCGGGCGCAACCGGCGGCGGTGAGGAGGCCGACGGCGATGCGGATCCGGGCTTCGGTGCCGGCCAGGGCCCAGGGACCGGGAACGAGCAGCAGGCGGTGGGCGCCGCCCATGACGGCGACGGTGAGGTCCTCGAAGCGGGGCGGGCTCCGGGTCGGGTCGGTGTCCGGGCGGATGCGGTCTTCGTAGAAGACGGGCGGGGGGACGCGAGGCGGGCGGCGAAGCGTCGGAGTGCCTCCGGCTGGTGGGGCAGGGCGGCCGCGTTGCCGTGGTACCCGACCCGCCAGGCGCCACCGACGGTGGACACCGGGTGCTACGAACGGCCCGCCGGGTGTTGCGGCACCCACACCGCGATCTGGGTCCGGGAGGAGAAGCCGAGCTTGGCGAGGAGGTGCTCGACGTGGTTCTCGGCGGCCCGCAGCGAGATCACCAGGTGCGCGGCGATCTCCTTGGTGCTCATTCCCCGCGCGACCAGCTTCGCGACCTGCAGCTCGCGCCGGGTCGGCCGGGCCGTTGCGGTTCGTCGGCCGGGAACGTGAGCTCGATCTGCTGCTCAGCGCGGTGCGGCGGCCGCCTGCGGTGGTACTGGTGGAGGGCGAGGCCGGGATCGGCAAGTCCCGGCTGATCGCCGAGGCGAGCGCCGTGCTGGCCCGGGAGGGGCGACCGGTGCTGGCCGGTTTCTGTCACCCGTTGCGCGTCACGCCGTCCGGCGAGGTCACCCCGTCGAGCAGTTGAGCCGAACCGCGGTCCAGCACGATCGGTACGACAACGGCTTTCTCAGGGGAAGGCTGGGTGGCGGCCACCCTCGCGGCCACCCTCGCGGGCGCCGTCCGCCGCCCCGCGGAGTGGGCCCGGTTCCTGACGACCGGCGTCACCCAGGGCACCGAGGACGCGTCCTTCCACCCCGACCCCTCCGGCCGGTTGGCCCCACGGCCGGTGCCTGGGCCTGATCGCCGCCAAGCCCGCCGGTCAGAACTTCAGCGGCCACCGAAGGTGCCCCGCGCCGGGGGCGTTGTCGGCGCGCCTGATGGACGTGGGCCGCCGCCGGTGGCAGATGGTGAGGGCAACGCTGATCGTCCGAGGAGTGCCGATGCGACCGACCGTTCCCGATGACCTGCCCCGGATCCGGCCGTGGCAGGTGTTGCTGTGGGCGCTCCTGCCGGTGGCGGTCACGCTCGGCCTGTACTGGTTCGGCCGCGCCCACACGCCCGACTACACCAGCGCGCTCTTCGGTCAGCGCGGCGATGACGCCAACCGGCTGAAGGGCCAGCTGGGCAGCGCCCTGTTCGGCCTGGCGCTGGTCCAGCTGGTGCTGGCGTTGTGGATGTACGGGCGGCTGCCGGGCGCGCCCCGTCCCGCGCCGGGGCCCGTGCCGACCGTCCACCGGCTGCTCGGGCTGCTCGCCTTCCTGCTCTCGCTGCCGATCGCCGAGCACTGCCTGGTCACCTACGGTGTGCAGTTCGGCAGCCCCCGGGTGGCGCTCCACTCGGTCACCGGGTGCGTGCTGTACGGCGCCTTCGTGGCCAAGGTGATCGTGGTACGGCACCGCCGGCTGCCCGGTTGGATGCTTCCGGCCACGGGCGGGGCGCTGGTCTGCGCGATCGGCCTGATGTGGTACTCGGGCGCGCTCTGGTTCCTGAACGGCTACCAGGTCCCCGGGCTGTGATCGCGCCGGGACGGTACACAGGGACTTTCCGCGTGCGCGGATGAACGGTCGGGGTGTTCTCCACGTACTGAGGGGTGGGCCGCTCGCCAGGCCACGGCACCGGGGCCGACGGTCCACTGGAAGGAGCGTCGATCATGCGACGTCTCGCCTGGGCAGCCGCGGTGCTGCCCGCCCTCGCGCTGGGAGCAGCGGCCTGCGGTGGTGGTGGCGGTTCGAAGGCCGCACCGGCACCGGCCTATTCCTCCCCGCCGGCCTCCTCCCCGGCTCCCGCCTCCCAGGCCCCTGGCACCCAGTCCTCCGGCCAGGCAGGGGCGGCCGGGGCCGTGGTCGCGGCGAACGGCTCGAAGCTCGGCATGATCCTGACCGACGGGCAGGGCCGCACGCTGTACCTCTTCGAGAAGGACAGCCCGACGATGTCCGCCTGCGACGGCGCCTGTGCCGCGGCCTGGCCACCGCTGACGACGACCGGCACGCCGCACGCGGGTACGGGGGTCAGCGCCGCCGACCTCGGCACGATCACCCGCGCCGACCACAGCCTGGAGGTCACGTACCACGGCCACCCGCTCTACTACTTCGCCGGGGATCACCAACCGGGTGACACGACCGGTGAGGGCTCGACCGCCTTCGGCGCCGGCTGGTACGTTCTCGACCCCGCCGGCAGCAAGATCGACAACGACTGAGCCGCCGCCGATCGCCAGCCGGCCTTCCGGCGCCCCAAAGAGCTCTGCTGCGACCCGACATGACGATACGTCAGCTGACGGGGGCGCCGGCGCTGCCCCCGTCACAGGTCTGCGGGTTGGTCGCGGGGCCGGGCCCGGGTGGTCGGCTGGGGGTGGGACTCGGCCGGGAGGTCGCGGTACTGTCCTGACGCTGCCCGACCCCGTGAGGAGCTCGACGGGGGCGAGCAGCGGGACCTCGACATCACACCGAAGCCGCGGGGAGCATCACCATGAGTGGACCAGGGGTTTCGATCGAGTTGGCCGGACGGATCCCCGGCGAGACGGAGGAGCGGCTACGCGAGTTGCTGGTGGAGCTGTCGGATCACTTCACGCAGGAGCGGCCCGACAGTTACTTCATGGGGGTCGTGCCGCAGCGTCTGGGCATCGCGACAGCTGACGATCCGGACCACTCCAGGCCGTTCTGTGTCTCGTTCGGCGGACCGGGCTACGCCTACGAGGATGTCTTCGCAGGCGATCACGACTACCCGGACCTGGACCTGGGCGGGCTGATCGGCTTCACCCCGGCCTACGACCTCCACGTCATCGGCACCTGCAACCGTCAGGTCGACCACGTCACCGCGGCCATGCTGACCGCCTCGGTGATGGACATCGTGGGAGGGGTGGTCAACATCGAGGTCTCCGAGCGCCAGTTGCCCGCCGTCCGGGCTCTGCCGGGCTTCCTCGGCCACGCGGACGGGTGGGGGCGGGTGTTCGGCTCGCAGGAGATGCTCCGGTCCTGGGCGCTGCACCCCGGGTTCCGCCTGGGCTAGCCCGCGCCGCGCGGCCGTCTCCGCACCCGGCCTCGACGCGCCGGCCACGGAGACCACGGAAGGTGCGGTCAGTACCCCTGGTCGTACACCACGGTGACCGGAGCGTGGTCGGACCAGCGCTCGGCGTGGGTGGCGGCGCGCTCGACGTACGCCTCGACGCACCTGGCCGCGAGCCCCGGGGTGGCCATCTGGTAGTCGATCCGCCAGCCGGCGTCGTTGTCGAAGGCGCGGCCGCGGTAGGACCACCAGGAGTACGGGCCGGGCTGGTCGGGGTGTTGGCCGCGGACCACGTCGACGTAGCCGGTCTCGTCGAGGACGCGGGTCAGCCAGGCGCGCTCCTCGGGGAGGAAGCCGGCGTTCTTCTGGTTGGACTTCCAGTTCTTGAGGTCGTCCTGGCGGTGGGCGATGTTCCAGTCGCCGCAGACCAGGACCTCGCGGCCCTCGGCGGCGGCGCTGGTGCGGAGCCGGTCGAGGTGGACGATGAACTCCGCCATGAAGCGTTCCTTCTCGTCCTGGCGGTCGGTGCCGACCTCGCCGGACGGGAGGTAGAGGCTGGCGACGGTCAGCCCCGGCAGGTCGATCTCGACGTATCTGCCCGCATCGTCGAACTCGTCGGAGCCGAAGCCGATCACGGTCCGCTCCGGTGCCCGACGGGACAGCACGGCGACCCCGGCCCGGCCCTTGGCGGTGGCGGGCGCCCACACGGCGTGCCAGCCGTCGAGTTCCAGCAGCTCGGCGGGGATCTGGCCGGGCTCGGCGCGGACCTCCTGGAGGCAGACCACGTCCGCCTTGGTGGCCGCGAGCCACTCGACCAGGCCCTTCTTGGCGGCGGCCCGGATGCCGTTCACGTTCACTGTCGAAACCACGATCACCCCGAGAGGGTACCGGACCGGCGCGAACGATCCGGGCGGCGTCCGGGGTGCGGGCGGGCGCCCGCCGGGTGCGGTCATTGGTCTTGACCATCTCGCGGAGCAAGCCCTAGGGTCGCTTACTGCAAGGACCTTTAATAAAGAAGGACGGATAAAGCCCGGCCGCCCCACCTGCCGAAACGCCGGGGAGGCCTTGGCGGCACTCCTTCAGGGTGGAGGACACGGTGACTCAAGCGGTGGCTCAGGAAAAGCTCGCGGCGGTGCCGGAGCCGAAGTACTGGCACCTGCGTACGGTGCTGGTCCGCACCATCGACGCGGAGTTCTCCACCGGCCAGATCCTGCCCAACGAGCGTGAGCTCGCCGCCCGCTTCGGCGTGGCCCGGGCGACCCTGCGCCAGGCGCTCGACCAGCTGGAGCTGGAGGGCCGGCTGGTCCGCCGCCGGGGGATCGGCACGCTGATCGCCGCCCCGCGCGTCGGCGTCCCGGTCAACAGTCGCGAGGAGGGCTGGCCCGGCACCGCCCGCAGCCAGGCCTGGCGCGTGATCGACTGCGTCAGCGCCCCGGCCGGTACACAGCTCGCGGGGGCGCTCGGCATCGCCGAGGGCGCCACCGTGCACACCGTGCGCCGGGTTCGGATGCTCCAGGGTGTGGCCGTCGCCACCGAGTCGCTGCACGTCCCGGACTCCGCGGTGCCGCGGCTGCCCGCGCTGCCGCACCTGGTCGGCGCCGACGGCCAGGCCGACCGCGCCCGCTCGGTGCTGCGCCAGCTGGAGCGGCTCGGGGTCGACGGCGAGTCCCGCTCGGTCGAGCTGGGTGTCGCCGAGGCCGAGCAGGCGTCCCTGTTGGAGCGCCCGCCGGGCACCCCCGTCCTGGTCGTCACCGCGCAGTACGCCGCCGCCGGCCGCCTGGTCGCGCTCGCGGTCTCCACCTACCGCGCCGACACCTGCAGGCTCACCTTCGGCGAGACGGGCCTGGTCGAGGTCACCCCCGTCCAGGGCGGTACGCCGGCCCGCTCGGCCTCCTGAGTCGAGCCACCCGCACACGACGCACCACCGAACCCACGACCGAACGCACCACCGAACGCGCTGCCGACCGGGTGGCGGCCTCCACCGGGAGGCTGCCACCCGGTCAGCCGTTCCCGGCCACCGTCACCCCCCGCCCACGCCCGCCGCCCGGACACGGCACGCCTCAGCGCCCCGTCGCCGCCGGCGGGTCGAGCGCGAACAGCTGCTCCTCGACGTGGTCCAGCGCCACCCGCAGGGCGCCCATCGCGACCACCTCCGAGCCGAGCGCGGCCGGTGCCACCTCCGGCGCCCGCAGCGTGAACAGCGCCAGCTGCTCGCGCAGCGGCTCCAGCACGCCGTCCAGGCCGGCGGCCCAGCCGCCGACCACCACCAGTTGCGGGTCCAGGGCCAGGACCAGTGCCGCGACGTCGTGCACCAGCCGTTGGAGGAAGCGGTCGGTGGCCCCCCGGGCCACCTCGTCGCCCTCCCGGGCCAGCCGCAGTACCCGGGCGACCGCCGCCTCGTCCAGCGGGTCCAGCGGTTTTCCGGTGGTCGACAGCAGTCGCTCCGGCGTCGCCTGACGGCCGAGCAGGTGCAGCGCGCCGATCTCGCCGGCGGCGCCGCCGAAGCCGCGGTGCAGCCGGCCGCCGATCAGGGAGCCGGCGCCGGGGCTCAGTCCCGCCATCACGAAGACCACGTCGCCCTTGCCGACGGCCGCGCCCTTCCAGTGCTCGGCGATGGCGGCCAGGTTGGCGTCGTTCTCGATCACGACGGGGCAGCGGAACGAGCGGCGCAGCCGCGCCCCGATGTCCAGGCCGGTCCAGCCGGGCATCGCGGTGCCGAGTTGCACGGTGCCCTCGCGGTCGACGATGCCGGGGGTGCCGACGGCCACCGCCCAGAGGCTGTCGCGCGAGATGCCGGCCTTGCGCAGCACCTCGGCCACCATCGAGCGGACCAGCCCGAGGCGCTCCTCGGCCTCCAGCGTCTCGTCGACCGGCCGGGAGTGGGTGCCGACCAGTTCGCCGGCGAGGTCGGCCAGGACGATCCGGATGTCGTGCACGCCGATCTCGACGCCCAGCACGTGTCCGGCCTCGGCCCGGAACCGGAACCAGCGGGCCGGGCGTCCCCGCTGACGGCCGTTCTCCTGACTGTGGTCCACCTCGGCGACCAGGCCCGACTCCAGCAGCCCCTCGATCACGCCTTCGACCGTCGGCCGGGACAGCCCGGTGTCGCCGACCAGCTGGGTGAGGGTCACGGACCGCCCGTCCCGCAACGCCCTCAGGGTGACCGCCGCGTTGATCCGCCGCAGCAGCGAGGAGTCCCCTCCGGTGAGCCGATCCGCCAAGTCGCTGCCCTTCCGCTTCGCGCGACAGCTCTGGCGCGCGGTGCCGAGTGCGCGGCCCGCCCCGCCGCGGTGGTGCCGCTGCCGGGGCTGCCGCCGGAGTCCGCCCCCGCGTGCCGCCGCACGGCGGCGTGACACACCCGGAGGCTCAGCCGGAGCCTACTCGGGGGCGGCCGTGGCCCGCGAGCGTTTCCGCAGCTCATAACGGCTTCGGTATCGAAACGGTAGGTATCCCGTGATCGCACCGTGAGGTCGGCGGGACTCAGCGTGAACGGTGCGCGGGGTGGGGCGGGAGCCGGCGGGCCGGGGTCAGCCCAGCTGCCAGACCACCGAGGTCTTGACCGCGCTGTCCTCCAGGTCGGCGACCACCGGCACCCGGTAGGAGGCGATCTCGGTGAACCGTTCGCGCGGCAGGTAGGCCCGTCCCGGGTCCCCGACGAGCACCAGGGCGCCGCGCGCGGCGGCCCGCTGGAGGAACGGCAGGACGCGCTGCGCCATGCCGCGTTCGTAGAACACGTCCCCGGCGAGCACCACGTCGGCGGGGGCCCCGTCGCCGTCCAGCAGGTCGACGCAGCGGGCGTCGACGGTGACCCGGTTGGCCGCCGCGTTGAGGGTGATCGCGGTGACGGCGTACTCGTCGATCTCGGCGGCGGTGACCGAGGCGGCGCCGCTCAGGGCGGCGGCGATCGAGACCAGGCCGGAGCCGGCGGCCAGGTCGAGGACCCGGCGGCCGGCCACCGTGCCGGGCTGGTCGAGGACGTAGCGGGCGACGGCCTGCCCGCCGGCCCAGGCGAACGCCCAGAACGGCGGTGGCAGTCCGATCTCGCCCTTCTCGGACTCGGTGCGCTCCCACAGGGCGATCGCCTCGTCGGCCAGGTGCAGCCGCACCTCGGGGACGAACGGGACGGCGGCGAGGCGGGTCTGCGATGCGATGAACTCCGCGACCGATGCGGTGGTGGCCGACACGGTGGTCCTCCTCGGGGGCGTCCGGCCCGACGGGCCGGTCCAGCAGACTCTATGCGACCTGACGGTCCGTCAGTCGCAACCCGCCCCGGCCGCCCCGGCCACCCCGGCGCGCGGGCTGCCGCACCCGCGCCCGTGGCCGCACCCGCAGTCGTGGCCGCAGCCGTCACTGCACGGCGATGACGCCCTGCATGTTGGGGTGGATGGTGCAGGTGTACTGGTAGCCGGCCGGCTCCTTCGGAACGGTGATGGTGGCGGACTGGCCGGGGTTCAGGGTTCCGGTGTTGAACGCGCCCGGGGTGGAGGAGGTCAGGGTGTGCGCGGTGGTGTCCTGGTTGGTCACCGTGACGGTGGCGCCGGGGGCGACGGTGAGCGTGTCCGGGTGGAAGGCGAAGTCCTTGATGGAGATGGACGCCGTCGCGGCAGCGGACTCCGAGCCCGAGGCGGAGGCCGAGGCCGAGGCGGAGGCGGAGCCCGAAGGGGACTCCGCGCTCCCGGACGGGGAGGGGCTCGCCGAGGGCGTCGCCGTCGTGGTGGTCACCGATCCGCTGGTGCTGCTGGAACAGGCGGCCAGCAGCAGCGTGACGGCCGCGCCGGCGGTGCCGAGCAGCGCGTGCCGCCGGGTGGGGAGCAGTTCCTCGTTCATCAGGGCCTCGTCTCGTCCGGCCGCCCGACCGGAACGGGCGGCAGACGGCCAGCGTCGGCCAGGGCGGGCCCCGGAGTCAGCCGTACACACCCGGCGGGCCCGGCGGGTCACCGGGACGGCCGAGCGGGGACGCGAGTGGTGACCCGCGCGGTGACCTGAGCGGTGACCCGCGCAGGGCATCGCGCCCCGGCGCTACGGCAGCGGCGGGCTGAACCGGGCGGTGAAGGCGGCCGCGTCCCACTCGCCGCCGAGCGCCGGGCCCAGCGAGGCCCGGGCCAGGGCGTGGAAGGCCTCGCCGCCCTCGGCCGCCGCGCCCTGCGGCAGGGCACCGAGCAGGGGGGCACCGGCCACGGCCGGCAGGTCGGCGAGGTTGCAGCGGGCCGCCAGGTCCGGTTCGGCGGGCCAGGAACCGACCACCACCCCGCGCAGGGTGAGGCCGCGGGCGCGCAGGGCCTCCGCGGTGAGCGCGGTGGTGTTGAGGGTGCCGAGCCCGGCGGCGGCGACCAGCAGGACCTCCACGTCCAGCCCGAGGGCGGCGGTGGCTCGGGCCATGTCGGCGAGGGTGTGCCCGGCCTCGTCGTAGCGGACCAGCAGGCCGCCGGCGCCTTCGACCAGGACGGGGTGGTGCTCCGCGGCCAGGGCGGCGACGGCCTCGGCGACCCGGCCGGGGCCGAGGGTCGGCCGGCCCGAGCGGTGGGCGGCGGTGTCGGGCGCCAGCGGTTCGGGGTAGCGGGCCAGCTCGCGGGTGGTGACCGCGGGGCCGGCCAGCCGGAGCACCTCGGCGGCGTCGCCGGGCTCGCCGGCGGCGACGCCGGTCTGGCCGGGTTTCAGGACGGCGACGCGGTGGCCGGCCAGGGCCGCGACGGCGGCGGTGGCGACGGTCTTGCCGACCTCGGTGCCGGTACCGGTGACGAAGAGGACGCTCATCCGGCCACCGCCGCGGCCGTGACGGCGGCCGTGATCCGGGCCAGGTCGGCGTCGTCCGTGACGTACGGCGGCATGGTGTAGATCAGGTCGCGGAACGGCCGCAGCCAGACGCCCTCGCGGGCGGCCGCCTCGGTCGCGGCCCGCATGTCGACCGGGTGGTCGAGCTGGACGACGCCGATCGCGCCGAGCACCCGGACGTCCCGGACGCCCGGGGCCGCGGCGGCGCCGGCCAGCCCGGCGGTCAGGCCGGCCTCGATCCGCTTGACCTCGACCCGCCAGTCCTGGCCGAGCAGCAGGTCGACCGAGGCGTTGGCCACGGCGGCGGCCAGCGGGTTGCCCATGAAGGTCGGGCCGTGCGCCAGCACCGGCATCTCGCCGCGGCTGATGCCGTCGGCGACCCGCGCGGTGCACAGCGTGGCGGCCATCGTCAGGTAGCCGCCGGTGAGGGCCTTGCCCAGGCAGAGCACGTCCGGGGAGACCTGCGCGTGGTCGGCGGCGAACAGTTCGCCGGTGCGGCCGAAGCCGGTGGCGATCTCGTCGAAGACCAGCAGGACGTCGTGCCGGTCGCACAGGTCGCGCAGCAGTCGCAGGTACGCGGGGGAGTGGAAGCGCATCCCGCCGGCGCCCTGCACCACCGGCTCGACGATGACGGCGGCCAGCTCGTCGGCGTGGCGCTCGATCAGGTCGGCGAGTTCGGCGGCGTACGCCTGGTCGAGCGGCGCGTCGGAACCGGCCGGCGGCTCGCCCGCGAAGACCTGGCCGGGCAGCACCCCGCCCCACAGGTGGTGCATCCCGCCCTGGGGGTCGCACACCGACATCGGGTGGAAGGTGTCGCCGTGGTAGCCGCCGCGCCAGGTCAGCAGCCGGTGCTTGGCCGGGCGGCCGAGCGACTGCCAGTACTGCAGGCACATCTTCATGGCGACCTCGACCGCCACCGAGCCGGAGTCGGCGAGGAAGACGTGGTGCAGCGGCTCCGGGGTGATCTCCACCAGCCGGGCGGCGAGCCGGACGGCGGGCTCGTGGGTGAGCCCGCCGAACATCACGTGGCTCATCCGGCCGAGCTGGTCACGCACGGCCTCGTCCAGCACCGGGTGCCGGTAGCCGTGGATCGCCGCCCACCAGGAGGACATCCCGTCGATCAGTTCCCGCTGCCCGCAGACCTCCTCGGCCAGCCGCAGCCGGACGCCCGAGGCGGACTCCACCAGGTACGGGGTGCTGGTGCCCGGCATCGGGCCGTACGGGTGCCAGACGTGCGCGCGGTCGAGGCCGAGCAGGTGCTGTGCGTGTGTCACGGGTACGGACCTCAGGCGTTCGGGGCCAGCTCGGTGCCCGCGCCGCGGCGGCGGACCTTCACCAGGTCGCTGCGCAGCTCGTCGCCGTCGGCCGGCTCCGCCGTCAGGTCCGGCGTCGTGGCCGCGGCCGGCTCGCCGTGGCCGCCGCAGGGGCCGCAGCCGCCGCCCGTGCCGCAGGCGTCGGCGGCGGCCGGGGCCGAGCCGCAGCCGCCGGTGACGTGCGCACGGTGCTGCGGCAGCGTCACCTCCTCGGCGCCCTCGACGGTGAAGCCGGCGTCCTTGATCATTTCGAGGTCGGCCTGGCCGGCCTGGCCCTCGCTGGTCAGGTAGTCGCCGAGGAAGATCGAGTTGGCGATGTGCAGGCCGAGCGGCTGCATCGTGCGCAGGTGCACCTCGCGGCCGCCGGCGATCCGCACCTCGATGTCCGGGCAGACGAACCGGACCATCGCCAGGATCCGCAGGCAGCGCTGGGGGGTGAGGTGCCACTCCTTGGCCAGCGGGGTGCCCTCGAACGGGATCAGGAAGTTGACCGGCACCGAGTCCGGGTCCAGCTCGCGCAGCGCGAAGACCACGTCGACCAGGTCCTCGTCGCTCTCGCCCATGCCCGCGATCAGGCCGGAGCAGGCCGACAGGCCCGCGCCGTGCGCCTTGTTCACGGTGTCCACCCGGTCCGCGTAGGTGTGGGTGGTGGTGATGTCGCCGTACGTGCCCTCGGAGGTGTTCAGGTTGTGGTTGTACGCGTCGGCGCCGGCCGCGCGCAGCCGCTCGGCCTGGTTGTCGGAGAGCAGGCCCAGACAGGCGCAGATCTCGACGTTCTCGTGGGCGTCCTTGATGGCCGAGATGGTGTCGGCGACCCGCTCCACGTCCCGGTCGGTCGGGCCGCGGCCACTGGCGACCAGGCAGACCCGCTTGGCGCCGCCGGCCAGGCCCGCTGCCGCCGCCTCGGCGGCCTGGTCGGGCTTCAGCCAGGTGTACTTGAGGATCTCGGCCTTGGAACCGAGCCGCTGCGAGCAGTAGGAACAGTCCTCGGGGCAGAGACCGCTCTTGAGGTTCACCAGGTAGTTGAGCTTGACCCGGCGGCCGAACCACTGCCGGCGGACCCGCCCGGCGGCCGCGACCACGTCCATCAGCTCGTCGTCGGTGGTGGCGAGAACGGCCAGGGCTTCCTCGCGGGTGGGGAGTTCCCGGCGCAGGCCCTTGGCGGTGAGGGTGTCGAGCAGATCCATGCGCCTGATCCTGCCTGGGGGAGCTCGCGTTTCGCCAGAGGGAACCCGCCAGAAGATCCGCTCCGGGGTGTGCGAGTTGTCACAGTACGGATGCCGCGGGTAGTGGTGCGGGTCACGCACTCCCGGCGCACGGCGTACGCGGAGGGCGTGCACGGCTGCTTCGCGCGGCCAATCCGGGCCCATCATCGGACCGGTATGACCTGCTGCTTAGAATCTCCGCCATGACCACGCAGGGGGACAGCACCTCGTCACCGGCCGACCACCAGCACCACGCGGCGCCCGCGCACGGCCGGGGACGCCGGGTGACCGCCGGTCGCCTCGCCCTGTGGACGGCACTGGCCGGGACGGCCGTCGCCGTCGGCTGGGTGGTGACCCGGCCCAACCCCGGCGACCTGCTCCCCGGCCTCGGCCCCACCAGCGACAGACCCGCCGTGGGCACCCCCGTGCCCGGCGCGGCCCCGGCCCAACCGCTGACCGAGGCCCAGGCGTTCCTCGCCGAGCGGTACTTCCCCGCCCAGCGCGGCATCGACCAGGACGGCTACAAGGGACGCCGCACCGGCGCCCGCCAGGGCGCGGACTGCACCGAGATCCTCCAGGACCGGGCCCACGACCCGCTGCACGAGGCCGGCTGCCAGGGCTACCTGGGGGTCTCCTTCACCCGGCTCGACCAGCAGGTCCAGAGCAGCGTCACGGTGCTGCGCTTCGCGGACGACGCCGCCGCCCTCAAGGCCGAGGAGGTGCTGCGCGAGGCCACGCCCGCCCTGCAGTTCGTCCAGCCCGAGGGCGTCCCCGCCCCGAGCACGCCGCCGGCCGGCAAGCAGCCGCTGACCACCCACCGGGTCGCCGCGGTCGGTCACTACCTGACCGTCACCGTCTCGCGCTTCGCCGACCTGCGCAGCACGGCGCCCGACACCGAGCACGGTCTCGACGACGCCACCCGGGTCGTCGCCAACACGGCCGGCCTGCCGTTCATCTGGATGTGACCGCCCCGGGGCCGGGGGGGGGGGGGGGGGGGCCCCCCCCCCCCCCCCCCGGCCCCCCCCCCCCCCCCCCCCGGGGGGCCCCCCCCCCCCGCGGGCCCCCCCCCCCCCCCCCGGGGGGGGGGGGCCCCCCCGCGGGGGGGGCCCCCCCCGCGGGGGGGGGGGGGGGGGGTGGGGGGGGGCCCGGGGGGGGGGGGGGGGGGGGGGGGGCCCCCCCCCCCCCCCGGCCCCGTCCTCAGCCGTCCAGCCGGTTGACCGCGGTGACCCGCAGCACCGCGCGGCCCTCCTCGTCCGAGCCGTAGAGGTCGACCTCCGCGCTGATGCCCCAGTCCTGGTGCCCCTCGGGGTCGTGGAAGATCTGCCGGACCCGCCAGGAGCCCTCCTCCTCGTCCTCCTCGATGAGCAGCATCTTCGGTCCGCGCGCGTCCGGGCCGGTGCCCAGGTCGTCGAACTCCTCCCAGTACGCGTCCATCGCGTCCGCCCAGCGGTCGGCGTCCCAGCCGTACTCGCCGTCCAGCTCGCCGAGTTCCCGGTAGTTCTCCAGCGCGGCGAGCTCGACCCGGCGGAACATCTCGTTGCGCACCAGCACCCGGAAGGCCCGTGCGTTCGCGGTGACCGGCGCCGGCTTGTCGTCGAGGCGCACCTCGGGGGCCTGCGGGTCGGTCGGGTTGGCCAGTTGCTCCCACTCGTCCAGCAGGCTGGAGTCGACCTGCCGGACCAGCTCGCCCAGCCAGGCGATGACGTCCTTCAGGTCGTCCGTCTTGACGTCCTCGGGGACGGTCTGCTCCAGCGCCTTGAACGCGCCGGCCAGGTAGCGCAGCACGATGCCCTCGGTGCGCGCCAGGTCGTAGTGGCCGACGTAGTCGCTGAAGGTCATCGCCCGCTCGTACAGGTCGCGGACCACGGACTTCGGCTGCAGCGGGTGGTCGCCGATCCACGGGTGCGCGCGCCGGTAGACGTCGTAGGCGTGCGAGAGGAGCTCCTCCTGCGGCTTCGGGTAGGTGATCTCCTGGAGCCGTTCCATCCGCTCCTCGTACTCGATGCCGTCCCGCTTCATCTCGCCGATGGCCTCCCCGCGGGCCTTGTTCTGCTGCGAGGCGAGGATCTGCCGCGGGTCGTCGAGGGTCGCCTCGACCACCGAGACCACGTCCATCGCGTACGAGGGCGAGGTCGGGTCGAGCAGCTCGAAGGCGGCCAGCGCGAAGGTGGACAGCGCCTGGTTGAGCGCGAAGTTCTCCTGGAGGTCCATGGTCAGGCGGACGATCCGGCCCTCGGCGTCCGGCTCCGGCAGCCGCTCGACCACGCCGCCGTCCAGCAGCGAGCGGTAGATCGCGATCGCGTTGCGGATGTGGCGGCGCTGGGCCGCGCGCTCCTCGTGGTTGTCGGTGAGCAGCTTGCGCATCGCCTCGAAGGCGTTGCCCGGGCGGCCGATCACCGAGAGCAGCATCGCGTGGCTGACCTTGAAGCGGGAGACCAGCGGCTCCGGGTCGGCGGCGATGAGCTTCTCGAAGCCCTCCTCCGTCCATCCGACGAAACCTTCCGGCGCCTTCTTCCGGACCACCTTGCGCTTCTTCTTCGGGTCGTCCCCGGCCTTGGCGACGGCCTTCTCGTTCTCGATCACGTGCTCGGGGGCCTGCGCGACCACCTGGCCGACGGTGTCGAAGCCGGCCCGGCCCGCGCGCCCGGCGATCTGGTGGAACTCCCGCGCCCGCAGGGTGCGCACCCGGATGCCGTCGTACTTGGACAGCGCGGTGAACAGCACCGTGCGGATCGGCACGTTGACGCCGACGCCCAGGGTGTCCGTCCCGCAGATGACCTTCAGCAGTCCGGCCTGGGCGAGCCGCTCGACCAGCCGCCGGTACTTCGGCAGCATGCCGGCGTGGTGAACGCCGATGCCGTGCCGCACGTACCGGGAGAGGTTGCGGCCGAACTTGGTGGTGAAGCGGAACCCGCCGATCAGGTCGGCGATGGCGTCCTTCTCCGCCTTCGAGCACATGTTGATGCTCATCAGCGACTGCGCCCGCTCCACCGCCTCCTTCTGCGTGAAGTGCACGACGTAGACCGGAGCCTGGCCGGTCTTCAGCAGCTCCTCCAGGGTGTCGTGCATGGTGGTGCGGCGGTACTCGTAGAACAGCGGCACCGGGCGGGTGGCCGAGCGCACCACCGTGGTCGGGCGGCCGGTGCGGCGGGTCAGGTCCTCCTCGAAGCGGCGGACGTCGCCGAGGGTGGCGGACATCAGCAGGAACTGCACGTGCGGCAGTTCCAGGATCGGGATCTGCCACGCCCAGCCGCGGTCCGGCTCCGCGTAGAAGTGGAACTCGTCCATCACCACCTGGCCGACGTCGGCCCGGTCGCCGTCGCGCAGCGCGATGTTGGCCAGCACCTCCGCGGTGCAGCAGATGATCGGCGCCGTCGGGTTGACGCTGGCGTCGCCCGTCATCATGCCGACCTGGTCGGTGCCGAAGATCTTGCACAGGTCGAAGAACTTCTCCGAGACCAGGGCCTTGATCGGCGCGGTGTAGAAGGTCCGCTTGCCCTCGGCGAGCGCGGCGAAGTGCGCGCCGGCCGCCACCAGGCTCTTGCCGGAGCCGGTGGGGGTCGCCAGGATGACGTTGTTCCCGGAGACCAGCTCGATCAGGGCCTCCTCCTGGGCCGGGTACAGCGTGATGCCGCGCTCGGCCGTCCATTCGGCGAAGGTCTCGTAGAGGGCGTCGGGGGTGGCGGGCTTCGGCATCAGGTCCAGGAGGGTCACCGGCCTATCTTGCCTGCTCGGGATCACCGCGGGCAAAGGCGTGCACGGCGGCCGCCGGGCCCCGCCCCGCGGAGGGCGGGGCCCGGCGGGCTCAGAACGCCCGCCAGCCGCCCGGGTCGACGCCGCCCGGCACCGCCCCGGCCGGCCCGTACGGCTCCCGGGTCAGCACGAACGAGCCGAGGTCGAGGTGGACGCCCGGGCCGCCGTCCGTCCGGACCACCCGCAGGCTCTCGCCGGCGTAGTACCCGTCCAGGCCGGTCCAGCTGCCGTCCGCCTCGGCCCGGAAGCGCGAGACCCGGCCGGCGGACGCGCCCAGCGGCGCGAGCTCCAGCGCCCGCCCCTCCCGCAGCCGCAGCGCGAAGGCCTGCGCTCCCCAGTACCAGGGGCCGGTGAGGGCCAGCAGGGACTCGTCCACCTCGGCCAGCGGACGCCAGGGGCGGGGCAGCCGCGGTTCGTGCTCGGCCACGGTCGCGACCTAGGAGACCGCCCGGCGAGGGCGGCCGCATTTTCCGGCCGCCCGGCGAGTGAGGGGACCCGATTCCGGCCCCGCCGGTTCGGTCGAGCCCTAAGGTGTGTGCCGCCCCGGTACGCCGTCCAGGCGCGGTGGCCCGCCCGACCGAGGAGGCCGTCCTGAACGAGCAGTGGAGCGAGCCCGGCGCGGGCGGGGCGAACCCGGGGGTCCGGCGGCTGCTCGCGGGCGCGGCGGCGGGGCCCGACGGCGCGCCCTGCCCGTTGTGCGACCGGCCGGTGGACGCGTCCGGCCCGGCGGCGGTCGACGGGGTACGGATCGACGGGCCGGGTGCCGAGCTGCACACCGCCGTGCGCACGCACACCGGGTGCGGACCGTCCCGGGTGTGGGCGCCGGCCCAGATCGCCGCGGCCCGGGTGCGGCTGGGCCTGCCGGAGGCGGCGGCCTGGCGGCCGGACGACCGGCCCCGCGGCGCGGACCGGCTGGAGCCCGGGATGTCCGGCGGCCCGGGCGAGGAGCTGCCGTCGCTGCTGTTCCACCCGGGGGCGCCCTACCCGGGCGGTCTGCTCGGGCACCTCGCGGACCGCTTCACCGAGGGCCTGGTGCCGCTGGACCTGACCGGGGTGGTCCCGGCGCGGGAGCTGCCCGGCTGGACGGTGCACACGACGGACGGGCGGATCACCGCGATCGCCGGCCCGGCGGGCCCGTGGTGGGCCAACCCCGGCGGGCACCCGACCACGTACCCCTGGCGGCGCGCGGCTCACGGCGAGCGCCGGGTCCTGCTGGCCGTGCTCCCGCCCGAGGAACCCGCGCCCGCACCGGGCGACCTGGCGGCGCTCGGCCGGGCGATCCGGGCGGGGCTGGTCCTGGGCGGGGTGGCGGCGCTGGCGGGGACGCTCTTCTGACCTGTCCGATCATCGGGCGGTCGGTATTTCGCCGCGCAACGAATTGACCCGCGTGGCGTTACAGCGTGGCACTGCACAGGACGGCCCGGAACTTCTACGCTCGACGGTCTACAGCGCCTTCGTCGAAGGAGAAGACCGATGAGTCGAGTGGTGCGCGCGGCCCTGTTCCAGACCGCGTGGACGGGTGACAAGGAGACGATGATCGCGGCCCACGAGCGGGCCGCCCGGGCGGCGGCCGCCGACGGGGCGCAGATCATCGGCTTCCAGGAGGTCTTCAACGCGCCGTACTTCTGCCAGGTGCAGGAGCCGGAGCACTACGCCTGGGCGGAGCCGGTACCGGACGGGCCGACCGTCCGGCGGATGCAGGACCTGGCCCGCGAACTGCACATGGTGATCGTCGTGCCGGTGTACGAGATCGAGCAGTCCGGCTTCTACTACAACACCGCCGCCGTGATCGACGCAGACGGCTCGTACCTCGGCAAGTACCGCAAGCACCACATCCCGCAGGTGAAGGGATTCTGGGAGAAGTACTACTTCAAGCCCGGAAACGTCGGCTGGCCGGTCTTCGACACCGCCGTCGGCAAGGTCGGCGTCTACATCTGCTACGACCGGCATTTCCCGGAGGGCTGGCGGGCCCTGGGCCTCGGCGGCGCCGAGATCGTCTACAACCCCTCGGCGACCAGCCGGGGGCTGTCCGCCTACCTCTGGCAGCTGGAGCAGCCGGCCGCCGCCGTCGCCAACGAGTACTACATCGCCGCGATCAACCGGGTGGGCGTCGAGGAGTACGGGGACAACGACTTCTACGGCACCTCCTACTTCGTCGACCCGCGCGGGCAGTTCGTCGGCGAGCCGGCCTCCGACAAGGACGAGGAGCTGGTCGTCCGCGACCTCGACCTCGACCTGATCGAGGAGGTCCGCCAGCAGTGGGCCTTCTACCGCGACCGCCGTCCCGACGCGTACGGCCCGCTCACCGAGGCCTGAGAGGAGGCGCCATGACCCGCACCGTGATCCAGGGCGGCCTGGTGGTCACCGCCGCCGAGGAGCTGCGCGCCGACGTGCTGATCGAGGGCGAGCAGGTGGTCGCGCTCGCCGCGACCGGCAGCTCCGTCGCCGACGGCTGGACCGCCGACCGCACCATCGACGCCGCCGGGATGTACGTCATCCCGGGCGGCGTCGACGTGCACACCCACATGGAGCTGCCGTTCGGCGGCACCGCCGCCTCCGACACCTTCGAGACCGGCACCCGCGCCGCGGCCTGGGGCGGCACCACCACCATCGTCGACTTCGCCGTCCAGTCGGTCGGCGCCACCCTGCGGGCCGGCCTGGACACCTGGCACGACAAGGCCGAGGGCCGCTGCTCGATCGACTACGCGTTCCACATGATCATGTCCGACGTCAACGAGTCCACCCTCAAGGAGATGGACCTGCTCGTCGAGGAGGGCGTCACCTCCTTCAAGCTGTTCATGGCCTACCCCGGCGTCTTCTACAGCGACGACGGACGCATCCTGCGGGCCATGCAGCGCGGCGCCGACAACGGCGGCCTGATCATGATGCACGCGGAGAACGGCATCGCCATCGACGTCCTGGTCGAACAGGCGCTGGCCGCGGGCAAGACCGACCCCCGCTACCACGGCGAGGTCCGCCGCGAACTGCTGGAGGCGGAGGCCACCCACCGGGCCATCAAGCTGGCCCAGGTGGCCGGCTCCCCGCTGTACGTGGTCCACGTCTCCGCGGCCTCGGCCGTCGCCGAACTCGCCGCCGCCCGCGACCAGGGCCTGCCGGTCTTCGGCGAGACCTGTCCGCAGTACCTGTTCCTGTCCACCGACAACCTGGCCGAGCCGGACTTCGAGGGCGCCAAGTACGTCTGCTCGACGCCGCTGCGCCCGCGCGAGCACCAGGCGGCGCTCTGGCGCGGCCTGCGCACCGACGACCTTCAGGTGGTCTCCACCGACCACTGCCCGTTCTGCTTCGTCGGCCAGAAGGAGCTCGGCCGCGGCGACTTCTCCAAGATCCCCAACGGCCTGCCCGGCGTGGAGAACCGGATGGACCTGCTGCACCAGGCCGTCGTCGACGGGCACCTCACCCGCCGCCGCTGGATCGAGATCGCCTGCGCCGCCCCCGCCCGGATGTTCGGCCTCTACCCCCGCAAGGGGACCATCGCCCCCGGCGCCGACGCCGACGTGGTGATCTACGACCCGGCCGCCCGCCAGACCATCTCGGCCGCCACCCACCACATGAACGTCGACTACTCGGCGTACGAGGGGCGTGAGATCACCGGGAAGGTACGGACCGTGCTCTCCCGCGGCACCGTCGTGCTGGACGGCGGCGTCTGGCTCGGCCGGGCCGGCCACGGCCGCTTCCAGCCCCGCGCCACCTGCCAGTACCTCGGCTGACCAACCCCAGGAGAAGAAGAGTGGACATCGGACTCGTCCTCCAGACGGACCCGCCCGCCCGGCTGCTGATCGACCGGATGAAACGCGCCGAGGAGGCGGGCTTCAGCCACGGCTGGACCTTCGACTCGGCGGTGCTCTGGCAGGAGCCCTTCGTCATCTACAGCCGCATCCTCGCCGAGACCCGGCGGCTGACCGTCGGCCCGATGGTGACCAACCCCTCCACCCGCACCTGGGAGGTCACCGCCTCGCTGTTCGCCACCCTCAACGACATGTACGGCAACCGCACCGTCTGCGGCATCGGCCGCGGCGACTCCGCGATGCGGGTCGCCGGCCGCAGCCCCGCCACCCTGGCCCGGCTCAGCCAGGCGATGCACGCCATCAAGGAACTCGCCGAGGGGCGCACGGTCGAGGTCGACGGCACCGAGATGCACATCCCGTGGGTCAAGCCCGGTGCCTCACTGCCCGTCTGGATGGGCGCGTACGGACCCAAGGCGCTCGCCCTCACCGGCCGGCAGGCGGACGGCTTCATCCTGCAGCTCGCCGACCCGTTCCTGACGGAGTGGATGGTCAAGGCCGTCCGCGCCGCCGCGGCCGAGGCGGGACGCGACCCGGCGAAGGTCACCATCTGCGTCGCCGCCCCCGCGTACGTCACCGCCGACGACTCGCCGCAGGCCCTCGCCCACGCCCGCGAGCAGTGCCGCTGGTTCGGCGGGATGGTCGGCAACCACGTCGCCGACCTGGTCTCCCGCTACGGCGAGCACTCCGGCATGGTCCCCGAGGAGCTGACCGCCTACATCAAGGAGCGCCACGGCTACGACTACAGCCACCACGGCCGCGCCGGGAACCCCGACACCACCTTCGTCCCCGACGAGATCGTCGACCGCTTCTGCCTGATCGGACCGGCCGAGGCCCAGCGTGCCAAGCTCGCCCAGCTGCGCGAGCTCGGCGTCGACCAGTTCGCCGTGTACGCCATGCACGACGCCGTCGAGAGCACCATCGACGCCTACGGCGAGCAGATCATCCCGACCCTGACCTGACCCCGACGTCCTCCCCGGCGGCCGCCTCCGGATGCGGGGGCGGCCGCCGCCCCCACATCCGGAGGCGGCCGCCCGTGTCCATAGACCAGACCACCCACGCCGACGGCAGAGTCGAACTCGCCGCGGACCCCTCCGACCCCCGGTTCGCCAGCCCGGACCTCAACCCCGTCCCGGTCGCCCGGCGGAGCTGGACCACCTACAACTTCCTCGCGCTCTGGGTGGGCATGGCCCACAACATCCCGTCCTGGACGCTGGCCTCCGGGCTGGTCGCCCTCGGCATGGACTGGAAGCAGGCGGTGCTCACCATCGCGCTGGGCAACCTCGTGGTGCTGATCCCCATGATCCTCACCGGCCACGCCGGTACGAAGTACGGCATCCCGTTCCCGGTCCTCGCCCGCGCCTCCTTCGGGCTGCGGGGCGCCAACCTGCCGGCGATGCTGCGGGCCGCGGTGGCCTGCGCGTGGTTCGGCATCCAGACCTGGATCGGCGGCGAGGGGATCTTCCTGCTCGCCGGGAAACTGTTCGGCCCCTGGTGGCAGGAGGCCGCGGAGATCGGCGGTGAGCCCTGGACGCAGTGGCTGGCGTTCGGTGTCTTCTGGCTGATCGAGATGGCCATCATCGCCCGGGGGATGGAGACCCTGCGGCGGTTCGAGAACTGGGCCGCGCCGTTCGTGATCGTCGGCGCGCTCGCGCTGCTGGCCTGGATCACCGCGAAGGCGGGCGGGCTGGGGCCGCTCCTCGACCAGCCGTCGAAGCTCGGCTGGGGCAGCGAGTTCTGGAAGGTCTTCTTCCCGGCCCTGATGGGCATGATCGGCTTCTGGTCGACGCTCGCCCTCAACATCCCCGACTTCACGCGCTTCGGCGGCAGCCAGCGCGCCCAGATCCGCGGCCAGGCCCTCGGCCTGCCCACCACCATGACCCTGTTCGCGCTGCTCTCCGTCCTGGTCACCTCCGGCTCGCAGGCCGTCTACGGCGAACCCCTCTGGGACCCGATCGCGCTCGCCGCCAAGATGGACAGCGTCACCGGGACGCTCTTCGCGCTGCTGGTGGTGCTGGTCGCCACCCTCTCGGTGAACATCGCCGCCAACGTCGTCAGCCCCGCGTACGACCTCGCCCACCTGCTGCCGCGGTTCGTGAACTTCCGCACCGGAGCGCTCGTCACCGGCGTCGTCGGCATCGTGATCATGCCGTGGAAGCTGATCACCGATCCGCAGATCTACATCTTCACCTGGCTCGGCGTCGTCGGCGGCCTGCTCGGCACCGTCGCCGGCGTCCTGATCGCCGACTACTGGCTGCTGCGCCGCACCCGCCTCGACCTGGCCGACCTCTACCGCCCCGGCGGCCGCTACTGGTACGCCGCCGGCTGGAACTGGCGGGCCGTCACGGCCCTGGTGGTGGGCGGCCTCCTCGCCGTCGGCGGCTCGTACGGCGGGCCGTTCCCCGCCGACGGCCTGATCCCCGTCCTCCGGCCGCTCGCCGACTACGGCTGGGCCGTGGGCTTCGGCTCGGCGACGCTGCTCTACGTGCTGATCAGCCCCGGCGTCCGGGAGGCGGCCCGGCGCTGATCCGGGCGGGGGCTTCCGGGGCTTCCTCCCCGGAGGCTCCCGCCGATCGAGAGGTGTGCATATCTATTCGGAATATGGCATAATCAAACGTATGCAGAACTCTACCGAGGTGCATCAGAGCAGGACCTGCGGAGCCCACCCCCATGCTCCCGCCCCCCGTGCCGACGTCATCGCCGCCCGTGACTGCCAGGAGTGCCGCGCCTGGGGCACCGTCGTCACGCCCGAGGGCCGCCACGAAATCTGCCGGGCCTGCCAATTGCCCGCGTGAAGTCCGCGCCGCGGGCCCGGGCTCAGCCGCAGGCGAAGCCGCCCTCGGACTCCAGGGTCGCCCTGGTGTGCGGGCCGTAGACGCCCAGCGGGCCGTCGTTGACCTTGCGGGTCGTCTGGTACCTGACGATCAGCTCCCTGGTCGCGGCGTCGAAGCTGTCGCCGCTGGTGACGTGGGTGCAGCCGATGCGCTGCAGCAGCTTCTTCATCCGCTGGACGGCGGGACCGCGGGCGCCCGGCTGCAGGACGGTCGGCGCGATGTTGTTGGTCGGCGCGGGGGAGGTCGGGCCCGGTGGCGAGGGCGAGGCCGGGGGCGACGGCCGGTCGGTCGAGGTGGTGCCCGTCGTGGCGGTGGTGCCGTCGGTGCCGGTGGGTGCCGGGTCGGTGGTCGGCGGCAGGCTCGGGGCGGGGGCCGGATCGCCGGTGGTGCCGCCGGTCGGACCGGTGGCCGGCGAGCCGGAGGCGGCCGCTCCGGACGGTCTTCCGGACGGGGTGCGCGGCCGCGTCGGCGCGGGTGACGGGGAGCTGCCGGCGGTCGGCGCGACATCCACGCGCTCGACGGGTGGCGCGAGGAGCGCGCGGTCCACCTGGCCGTCGGGGGTGGAGGTGAACGCGAACACCAGGCCGCCGCCCAGGACGGCGAGGCCGGTGCCTGCCAGCAGGGCGCCGCGGCGGGCCCGGTGCAGCCGCGGGTGGCGGATCCGGCGGTGGCTGCCGCGGCCGCGGTGCGGGCGGACGGTGAAGGTGCCCAGGTCCGGGGCCGGGCTCGTCGGCGGGTTCGGGCGCGGGACGGGGATCGGTGCGGGGGCGGGGGCCCGGCTCGGCCCGGTGACGGCGGTGAGGGGCGTGAAGGGCGGGGGAGGCCGGTGCCGGTCGGCCGGCGGCGCGGGGTCGGTGCGGCCCAGGTTCTCGTGGCAGGCGGTGGAGGCCCGGAGCGAGCCGCAGGTCGGGCAGTACCGTCCCGGCATACGTGGACCTCCTCGATCGGCGGCGCGCGGACTCGTCGGTGCGGGGCCTTGCGGGCCGCCGCCGCGGGGCAGCGGGAGGGCGGGGCGGGGGCGCCGGCACTGCCGGCGGAACCTCGGTGGTGGGGGGTGTCGGCGACGGTGCCGGCCGGGTGGTGCGGGCGTCACGGCGGGCACGCCGGTGCGCCCCGTGCCCCGGACGTCCGCTGCTGGTGCGCGCTGATGCTACTCAGCGGCCCGAGGGGGGTCAATGCGGCGTGGGGCGGTCGGGGAGCCGCTGGTCGCGGCGTACCGGGAGCCGCTCGTCCACTTGTTGACGTACCGTCAGAAGAGTGTGAAGGAAGGTGTTGCGGGCGGGCCGCTCCGCCCCCCCGCTCCCGGGGTCGGCCGGGTGCCGGGGCGGGACGGGTCAACTCCAGGACGTCGCCGAAGCGGTAGCCCCGGGGCGTGGTCCCCGCCCGGCCGGTGCGACGGGACGCCATCCGCAACCGCCCGTCGTGGCACCCGAACTCACGGTGCTTCGGGGGGCCGGAACGGGTCCGGCGGCGGGCGGTGGGCGATCGAGTCTTGTGGCGGGGCGAGGGTGTGTATGAAGATCGTGTCGGCTCATCGCCATGATCCATCCTGATCCGGGCCGGCCGAGCCGGCCTGCACACCACGGGGGTACAGATGTCCACTCACGCACAGCGACCGGGCGCACCACGACCGGCCGACGGCGTCGCCGGCCGCGGGCCCGGGCGCCGCGCCCTGCTCGCCGGCCTCACCGGGGCGGGCGCCCTCGCGGGCAGCGTCGTCCTCGGCGGCGGCAGCGCCTCCGCGGCCACCACCGGCACGGACGCCTACGTCGTCGACGTCGTCGCCAAGGGCGCCGACCCGACGGGCCAGACGCCCAGCGACACCGCGTTCCGGGCCGCGGCGGCGGAGCTGCTCGGCTCCTTCCAGCAGGGCCCGGTGTCGGGCGCCATCCCGAAGAAGGTGCTGCTGATCCCGCCCGGCAACTACCTGCTCACGCAGCCGGACTCGCTGCTGCCGGGGGAGGACGGCGTCGGACACGGCGGCATCGTCGACGGCATCTCGATCACCGGCTACGGCAAGCGGCTGTCCCGCATCACGTACGCGCCGACGGCCCGGAACACCACGCTGTGGACCAACCGCCAGCGGTACAAGAACATCCGCGTCAGCGGCCTCACCTTCGACAGCCAGGACGCCACCTCCACCTTCAACTACGCGTACTCCTCGGACTCCGGCGGCGTGCAGGACACCTGGTACACGGACGTCGAGTGGCGCGGGGCGTGGAAGGTCGGCATCGGACTGGACGGGCCGGCGTCCACCTCCGACCTCAACAGTGAGATGGGCTGGGACCACTGCCAGATCGGCGGCTCCTACACCGACGCCTTCCTGGTGATCGGCATGACGCCGGCGGAGCCGCAGCAGGACCAGTTCCTGAACTACTGGTTCCGTGACTGCAAAGTCGAGTTCAAGTCCGGCTCGTTCGTGCGCAACGAGCGCGGCGGCTCGATGAACTTCACCGGCGGCTCGTACATCCTCACCGACGCGGCCTCCACCGGGACGTTCTTCCAGCTCGGCTCCGCCGCCACCGGCCGCGCCGACTCGACGATGCGGCTGTACGCGCAGGGGATCCGCTTCGAGCTGCGCGGCGCGGGCCACAAGGTCATCGACTCCGCCTGGTACAAGGGCTCGATCACCTTCGTCTCCTGCGACGACACCGCGCTCTCCTTCCAGGCCTGGGGCGCGAACGCGGTCACCCACGCGTACCGCTTCGACGCCGTCAACCCCTCCCGCGGGCCGATGGTGCGCTACCAGGACTGCGCGCTGATGGGCTCCCACCAGGTGACGGCGGCCACCGCCACCACGGCGGGCAAGCTGCTCTACGACGGCTGCCGGTTCAGCAGCGTGACGGCGGGGACCGGCGCCAGCGGCCTCCTGCGCTGGCCGGGCACCGCCCCCTGGTACGAGTTCCGCGACTGCCTGACCAAGAGCGGCCGGCTCGCCGACGCCAAGGTGTCCTGACACCGGCTCGACGCACACGGTCGTTGCCCGCTGCGCCCGCCCGTCCGGGTGGGCGCAGCGCCCTTCCCGGGCCGGTGCGTCCGGGTCAGCCGCCCGAGCGGAGGCACTCCTCGTTGCCGCCGCCGCTGCGGCACACCCCGGCACCGGGGACGGCCGGTTCGGACGAGACCCCGGGCGCGGGGGCCGGCTGCCGGGCCGGGGTGTTCGGGAAGGCGACGGCCAGCGTCAGCAGGCCCACCAGGACCGCCACCAGAACCTGGCTGTATGCGGTGACCGGGCTGCTCGCCCGCCGCAGCAGGCTGAACGCCAGCAGCGCGGCGCCCGCCGCGACCAGGCCGAGGACCACGGCGTGGCCCACCGGCACGGGCAGGGGCTCCGACCGGTCGGACTGCGCCGCCCACTGCGACAGGATGGCCGAGAAGCCGACGGCGGCCACCACCACGGCCTCCAGCAGCAGGACGGCGAAGGCCAGCGAGAGATCGCCGAGGACGGAACCGGCGGTGGAACGGCGTGGCGCGGGAGTGGAGACCAGTGTCATGGCCGACACTCTGGCCGAACCCGGAGGGCCGCCGCCTGAGTACGCGTACTCACCGGCCCCGCGGATCGGCTCAGGGCGCCGCACGGCGTCCGGGCCGCTCACCGCTTCGCGCCGACGGCCACCACCTCGCGGCCGGACAGCCCGCAGGCCGAGCAGTGCCAGGCCATCGTCTCCTGGAAGTGCAGGTGGAAGGTCGGGTCGGGGCGCTCCGCCGTGGGTGCCGTGGTGGTCTCGATCATCCGCCAGTCGCTCCACACGACCTTCTCGCGGTCCTTGCTGCGGCACCCCGGGCAGGGCCACCATCTCTCTGTCGCGTCCATGATTCAATCGTCCGCCCGACGGCCCGGCACCGCGCGCCGACCCGGCCCGCGGCGACCGGCTCGAAAGGGCTCAGAACGGCTCGGAACCGTTGCCCTTGATCTCCATCTGCAGGGCGCCGGCGGCGTGGCAGGTGGTGACGAAGTCGCCCTCCCGGCCCTCCGGGAGCCGCAGCTTGCCCCAGCGGTTCCCGGCGACCTGCCAGAAGTCGGTGTCCGGGGCGGCGCGGCCGCTGGTCTTCGGGTCCGCCCGGAGGGTGCCCCGCCAGCTGGCGAGGCCGTCGGCGGGGTGGTCGGCGTGCAGGTCGGCCTCGACGGAGATCGCCACACCACTGGCGATCACGGTCGCCGTCCCGTGGTAGCTGCTCATCGCTCCAGGCTAGGCCGACCGGGGCCGGTCGGCCACGCCGGACGGCGTCCGACGGGCGGTCCGCTCCGGCCCGCCCGCTCCGGGCCGTCCGGCCCGTCCGGTCAGCGCGCCGGGCGCGGCACCGCCGCCGTCGGGTCGCCGAGGATCACCGTCGCGGCCCGGTCGTAGGCGGTCACCTTGCTGTACAGCGCCAGGTCGAGGGCGGTCCGGGCGGCCTCCCGGACGCTGCTGCCGTAGGTGCCCACCGCGCGGGTGTACCGCAGCAGCAGGCTGCCGATCGGGTCGAAGTACGGGGCCATCGCCAGCCCGACCGGCCGGCCGTTGCAGAGCCGGTCGCGCAGCGCCGTACCGATGGCGCCGGTGAGCTCCTGCCGGTTGGGCGGGAAGGACATCGTCCAGTTGAAGGTCGGCTCGACCTGGCCGACGAAGGCGCGCAGCGGGCGGTCGGCGCCGAGCAGCGCGCGGGGCAGCGGTGCCACGCCGGCACCGGCGGCGGCGACGCCGTCCAGCACCCGGGCCACCGGGGACTCGGCCTCGAACAGCCCGTGGTACGCGCTGGGGCTGTCCGCGCCGGCCGAGCAGCAGGCCCGCGCGAACCAGATCGCGCCGTCCGGCTGCCAGCGGGCGAGCAGTTCGCCGGGGCCCACCGGTGCCAGGTCCTGGCCGACCGGCAGGCCGAGGCCGGCGCGCAGCTTCTCCGGGTCGTCCAGCGGCCCGGTCATGCCGTGGCTGGTGGTGACGACCAGCGCGGGCGAGTTGCGGGCCAGCGCGTCGGCGAGTGCGGCGCCGGTGGCCTCCACGGCCGAGCCGTCGACGAACTCCGGTGCCGTGATGTCCTGTTCGCCCTCCTCGGTGAACAGCGCGTGGAGCGGCGCGGCGATCGAGTCGCGCATCAGGGTGGTGATGTCCTGCTCGCCGCCACCGTGGTCGACGGACCAGATGACCGGCGCCTCGTAGCGCGCGCCGGAGCCGGCCCAGTCGTTCAGCAGCGCGTCGACGTACCGGGCGAGCGGCTCGCCGGTCAGGTCGAGCCGGCCGACCAGGCGGACCGGGTTGAGCGCGTACTGGATCTGCCAGGGGATCTCGGCGGGCGTGCCGTAGATCAGCAGGTACATCGGGAGCTGGAGCGGCCCGGACCCGGGTGGCGAGGCGGCCGTCAGCAGGTCGCCGCCGCCCGCGTAGTCGCGCAGGGTCCAGTCCGCGTACCCGCTGTCGGCGCGGTAGCGCAGCACCCGGCCGTGCCGGTCCTGGACCAGCCGGTGGATCGGTTCCGGCGCGTCCTCGGCCCGGGCCAGGGCCGCCGGGTCGAGGCCGGGCACGTCGGGCAGCACCACGCCCCAGCCGATCCGCTCGTCCCGCCACTCCCAGGGGTCGGCCTCGGCGGGGACCAGCATGGGGTGCTCACCGACCGTGGCGGAGGCCAGTGTCCAGCGCGCGTGGTCGGTGGCGAAGCGGCCGGTGACCGGGGCCCCGCCGGTGAACGCGTCGGTGGCGACCGGCAGGCCGGCCGGGTCGGGCGCGGCGGGTGCGCCGGTGGCCGGGGGAGTCACCGGCGCTCCAGGAGCCTGGTCAGTTCGCCCAGCCGGGCCTCGGCGTCCTGCCGCAGCGCGGCGGGCATGCTCGCCGGCAGCTGTGCGAGCAGCCCCTTCAGCACCTCGATCTCCTTGCGGGCGGCCCGTCGCGAGCGCGGCGCGTCCCCGGGCCGCTCGGCGACGCCCGATCCGCCGACGCTCGATCCGCCGGTGACCGACAGGGTGCCGGTGCCCGACAAGGTACCGGGGGGCGGCCCGTCGGCCGGCTGCGGCTCGGGGGCCGGCGTGGGCGGGGCGGGCGGCACGGGCGGGGCGGGCGGCGCGGGCCGTACGGAGGTCGGGGTGGGCCGCAGGTACACGGCGGGGATGGTCCACTCCTTGGTGGAGGAGGCGGCCTGCGAGAGGGTCATCCCCTTGTGCTTGTGGGCCAGCCGGGTGCGGACGGCGACCAGCAGCATCGCCCAGTCGATCGGTTCGTCGGTGTCGGGCGGGGCGTCCGCGCGGCCTTCGAGCTCGCGCAGCAGCCGTTCGTAGAAGGCCCGGGTGAACAGCACGGCGTCGTCCTGGGGGACGGACTCGCGCATCCCGATGACGGCGGGCAGGCCGCCCTCGTAGACCAGTTGGAGCGCCATCGACTGGAGGTTCTCCGGGCCGTCGCCGCAGGCGGCGCTCTGGCAGCAGTTCAGCACGGTCATCCAGGGCGGGTCACAGGCGCCCTCCACGAAGTCCCGGAACTCCCTGGCCTCGACGGTGAGGCTGCGCTCCGGGCGTTCGGTGGTCCAGTCGGTGCCGAAGGCGAGCTCCAGGTGCGGGCCGCCCCGCACCGAGCCGTGGCAGAAGAAGTGCAGCAGGTGCGGCCGGAAGCCGGCGACCAGCCGCTGGAGGTCGGCCAGGTCCTCCGGCATCATCTCCAGGTGCGCGGGGCCGCCCTCGCCGCTCAGCTGCTCGTACAGCGCGTGCTCGCTCACCACCACCAGCAGCTCGACCGCGGCGCCCGGGACGGCCGCCAGGGCGTCCTGGAAGGCCTGCCACTCGTCGGCCGCCGGGATCCCGAGGCAGGACAGCACGGCGGCGATCCGCAGCGGCGGGGCGAAGTACCAGTACGGCTCGCCGACGATCGGACTGCTGACGATGCGGCCCACCGCCCAGCGCTCGTCCAGGCCCAGGAAGTCGCCGTCGGGCGAGCAGAGCGACTCCCAGGGCAGGGCCTCGATCTCGGCGCCGGTGGCCAGCTCCACGAACACCGGGTAGCGCTGCGGGCGCTGGGTGCTCAGCGCGGCCGGCAGGTGCGTCGCGACCCCGGGGTGGCGCATCACCTCCTCGTAGAGGAACAGGCCCGCGTTCCTGGTCGCGTCGTCGACCGGCGTCCGGGTGTCGCGGAGCGCGGTGAGCGCCTTCTCGTCCCCGGTGCAGTGGAACGGGTGGGCGGGGACGCCGAAGACCGGCGGCTCGGACAGCGAGATCTGCACGTGCGTCAGGTTGTCGAGCCCGACCGAGCCGGAGAGTTGGAAGACCAGTCGGCTCATGTCGCACCTCCGGGTTCGGAGTCCAGATGCCGGCGTACGTGCCGCTCCAGCAGCGAGGAGACCGACTTGAGCGCCGCGGCGGCGTCCGGGTCGACCTCGGCGGCGTCCGGGGAGTCGGGCATCCAGGCGGACTGCTGCGCCTCCAGGTACCGGGTGCCGGAGGCCACCCAGGCGGGGGTGCTGTCACCCACCAGCGAGTTCTGGGTGGCGCCGCCGATCAGTGTCGACCGCCGGTCCTCGGTCAGCAGCAGCGCCGGGGAGCCGGGGGAGTCGACGAACCGGGGGTGCGCCCAGCAGACCACCCCGGGCATCGCCCCGGTGACCGCGGGACCGCCGCCGACCACCATGTCCACCGTCGCCGCCAGCTGGCCGCCGTCCCTGTCCCGGTCGTGCTCGTCCACGATCACCAGGCCCGGACGCGCCGCCGCGACCGCGTCGGCCAGCTCCCGCAGCCCCGCGCCGGACGGGTTGCCGGGGGCGCCGCTCACCACCAGGCACCATGCGCCGACCTGCGCCAGCAGCGTGCACAGCTGGGCGCTGCCGACGAACGTCGAGGGAGCGCGGTCCGGGCCGAGCAGCGGGGTCCCGGCGATCGCCATCGCCCCGCGGCCGGCGGTGAGGTAGCCGTCGCTCACGATGTGGATCACGTCCAGGGCCCGGTGCTGGAGCGCGTCCCGGATCCACCGCAGCCACGGGTTGACCAGCTCGCCCGGGTCCGCGGTCAGGGAGGCTCCCCGCGGCCCCATGAAACGGACCGCGTCGTGCGGGTCGTGCACCACCAGGTACGGGCTCATGCAGGTCGCCCACCCGGCCACCTCCGCGTGGCAGGCCAGGTCGGTGAAGAGGTGGATCCGGACGTGGTGGCCCGAGTGCCTGATCCACAGTCCGGTCAGCTGCTCCAGGAGGTCCGCGGTGGTGAGGAAGGTGGCGTGGCCGGCCGGCGGCGAGCCGGCGCAGATCGCGATCTCCAGGGTGTCCGACGGCGGCTGCGCCCGCAGCACGTGGTGCGGCAGCCTGAGCACCGGCCGGTCGAGCGGGGCCAGCATCCGTTCCCAGGGCGCCAGGTGGAGGTAGCCGCGCGGGTTGGCCACCTCCAGCCACACCGCGTTCTGCGGCGGGCCGGCCGCCGGCCCGAGCGCGTCGAGGGCCGGCCGCAGGGCGTGCACCACGGTGTCGGGGAGCCGGAACCCCTCGTCCGGGAGCTGGTCGGTCGGGGCCAGGGTGGACGGCAGACCCAGCTCGGCGGCCGTGCAGGTGACAGCCGCGATCGGGGCCTTCAGCCCGCGGACGGCCTGGAACCCGACCCGGGCCGGCCGGGCGCGTCCGGCGCCCGCGAGCCGGATTCTCAGTGCCGGCAGGTCGTGCTCGGCACGCAGGTGCACGGCCACCGCCGGCTCACCCCATCACCTGGCAGAGCAGGGCCCAGCCGGTCGCCGGGTTGGTCACGTCGCCGTGACCGGCGATCGAGCGGTCGCCGTCGACGGCCATGATCCGCGGCCCGTCGGGGCCCAGCGCGTAGCGGTCCGGCGGGTCCTTGACGGCGACGGTGACCGTCTGGCCGTCGACGCCCTGCGGGCCGTACCCGCCGAGCGCCGCGTACCGGGAGGGCGGGGCGCCGGCGATCACCACCTCACCGAGGTCGGCGGGCCGGCGGACGGCCCAGTGGAAGACGGTGGTCAGCGGGACGTCGTGCCGGCTGAAGGTGGTCATGACTGGCTGGGCGGTCCGGGTCAGCGCGGGCCGGTAGCCGCCCGGCGTGCCGGCGCCGTCCACGTCCGCGCCGAAGCACAGGGCCGACACGGCGGGCTGCAGCAGCAGCACCGACTCGACCGGCCGCGCGGGCGCCGGGCCGTTGCACAGCGCCGACAGCACCACCCGGCAGCCGTAGGAGTGGCCGACCAGGTGCACCCGGACGCCGGGCGCGGCGTCCAGCAGGGCGCGCAGCAGCAGGGCCACGCCGCGGCCGCCGACCCGGCCGGCCCGGTCCTTCATCAGCAGCACCGTGGCGGTGCGGACGAGCGTGCGCGGATCGAACAGGCCGAGCCCGCCGGCCGTCTCGGCGGGTGCGCTCGCCGCCTCGTCGACGAAGCCGCCCGGGCGGCCGCGGGCGCGGCCCCGGCCCCGGTCGTCGGGCAGCCGGGACCACAGCTCGACCAGTTGGTCGGCGGTGGGCGGGCCGGAGTCCGGGCGGAGCTCGTCCCCGCCGGCGAGGGCGGGCGCCACCAGGGCGGCGAGCTCGGCGGCCTGCGTCCGGTCGAGCCGGTCCTGCGCGGCGAGCCGGCGCAGCCGCTCGGCCCGGTCCGGCGCGAGGTGCTCGGTGAGCGGCGCCACCGGGTCGGAGCCGTCGGGCGGATCCGGCGCGGGGACGCCCCCGGCGATCGCGGGGGCCCGCTCCCCGGGGGCCACCAGGACCGTACTCGGCCAGAACACCCCGGCGAGCAGCGGCCGGTAGTCGCGGTCGGGCCGGCTCCACCACTGTCGTCGCAGGTCGAGGTAGTGGTGGATGAAGGCGTCGTAGCGGCCGGTGGCGGCGGCCCAGTCGTTGTTCCAGCCGTGCGAGAACAGGAAGACGTCGGTGGCCCGGGCGGACCCGGCGACCACCGCGTCGGCCGTCCGCGGGCCGGTGCAGGTGCCGTCGCGGTCGAAGGGGACGATGTACGCGGCCGTATCGGTGCCGTCCCCGCCCACGTCCGACCTCCACGGCACCACCTCGGGTGCATGCGCCATCTCTACCACCTCGGGTGACCGACGACGGCTGTGCTCCCAGCTTGCGCCGATCGGGTGAGCGTGGCAATCGGCACCGGACCTGGCACCGGATCCGCTCACGGTGGGTCACATCGGTGACCGGGCGTGGCGGCTGGGGGCGAGCGGGCCGCACGTCACGGTGGGTCACCCCGGTGACCGGCGGTGGCGGCCACGGCGCCGGGCACACCCCCCGCGGGGGTGTGGGAAGGTTGCCTGACCGGGTCGGGCGGGAGAGGCGAGGCGATGGCACAGGCGGTGGGCGGTTCGGACGGCGCTGCGGCCGGTGGCACCCCCCGGGGGACGGCGCGCCCGACCCTGGAGGAGGTGGCGGCGCTGGCCGGCGTGGGACGCGGCACGGTGTCCCGGGTGGTCAACGGTTCGCCCCGGGTCAGCGAGAAGGCCAGGGAGGCCGTGCTGGCGGCCGTCGCGGAGCTCGGCTACGTCCCCAACCGGGCGGCCCGGACCCTGGTCACCTCGCGGACCGACTCGATCGCGCTGGTCGTCCCCGAGGCGGAGACCCGGCTCTTCTCGGAACCGTACTTCTCCGACATCATCAGCGGCGTCTCGGCCGAACTCGCCGAGACCGACATGCAGTTGCTGCTGATCCTGGTCCGCAACCAGCGCGAGCGGGACCGGCTGGCGGCCTATCTGACCGCCCAGCGGGTGGACGGCGTCCTGCTGGTGTCGGTCCATCAGGACGACCCCCTGCCGGCCCTGCTGGAGAGCCTGGAGATCCCCTCCGTCCTGGCCGGCCGGCGCGAGGACGGCGAACCGCTCAGCTACGTGCTCGCGGACAACGCCGGCGGCGCCCGGATGGCCGTCCGGCACCTGCTGCGGCGCGGCTGCGGGGCCATCGCGACGATCACCGGCCCGCTGGACATGGAGGGCGCCCGGGCCCGGCTGAGCGGCTACCGCACGGCCCTGGAGGAGGCCGGCCGGCCGTACCGGGACGACCTGGTCGGGCTCGGCGACTTCACCGAGGAGGGCGGCCGGGTGGCGATGCGGGAGCTGCTGGCGCGGGGCCCGGAGCTGGACGCGGTGTTCTGCGCCTCCGACGTGATGGCGGCCGGCGCGATGCAGGTGCTGCGGGCCGCGGGCCGGTGGGTGCCGCAGGACGTCGCGGTGATCGGCTTCGACGACTCGATCGTGGCCCGGCACACCGAGCCGCCGATGACCAGCGTCCGGCAGCCGATCGAGGAGATGGGCCGCACCATGGCCCGGCTGCTGCTGGAGGAGATCGCCGCGCCCGGTCGGGCCCACCGCCAGGTGGTGCTGGCGACCGAGCTGGTGGTCCGCGAGTCGGCCTGACCGGTCCGGTGGTGCCGGGAGCCGCAGGTCGGCGGCCGAAAGGCCCACCGGGGTGCTAGAAGGCTCGTGAAGATCTTGGGTTCTGGCCCCGCCGCGTGAGCGGCGGGGCCAGACTGCTTCTTGTGGCAATGGGGGAATGGGCCGGGGAGA